>JAFCZD010000216.1 GCA_019314525.1 Deltaproteobacteria bacterium | reverse complement strand
GGTGACAAGGGCGCTGAGTTGCTGCACGAGGCCGGCGCCCGGCTGGTGATACGCGGCGAGAGTGTTCTCGCTCCCTCTAGCTCGTCCCGGCGTCGCAACAGCTCCGTGCCATGGTTGCAGCTAGACGACACCACGTTGCCCTTTGGGCGTGGGGCCCTCGACGTGTTGATCGCGGAGGTGCCAAAGCAGGTCGTCGAGCTTGTGGCGTTGATGCGTGAGGCTGCGCGGGTGCTCTCCAACAGTGGCCTTCTGGTGCTGGACAACATAGAACCCTCTCAAATGGCCGCGGCGCGCTCGCAGGTCTCGCATCTCTTCGCCCATGTTGTGGTTTATGGTCAGCACGCGCTGCACGCCGAGCAGTTGGTGGAGCAGGGGCGGGTGGGGCATCATGAGCCTTTGGTGCTCTTCGACGAGCTGGCCTGGTTGCCCGGCTCTGCGCCTCATTATGTGCTCTTTGCCTCCTTCTTCGAGCTGCCAGAGCTGGAGCGGAACGCGCTCTTCACCTTGCCCCCCAGCGTCACGCCATCTTCGTCGCCCCAACTGCAGGGGCTACGCGAGCAGGTGTCCTCCCTAGAGCAGACCCTGGCCGAGCGTGAACGTGAGATGCTGCGCATGGCGGGCTCCACGGCGCATAACAAGCGCCTTGAGCGAGAGGTCCTCGAGACGCAGCGTTCTCTGGAACTCGCCAAAGATGCGTTGGCCGGCGCCCGTGAGCGGGTGGCTAGCCACGACGGTGAGCTGCGTCGGCAGCGAGCGAGTGTTAGTGGTCTGGAGCGAGAGCTCGAGGACGCGCATCGTGAGCGTGAAGATCTGCGCGCTCGCGCCCTTGAGGCCGAGCAAGCGGCGACGCAAGTGGCGCTGGAGCTCGATCGGGTTTCAGCTGAACGGGAGCGTATCGTTGGCGGGCAGCTCGAGCTGCGTGATTCTCACGAGAAGCTGCAAGCTGACTACCAGCAGGCGCTGGAGCGCGTTGAACTTCGGCGTCTCGACGAAGACAGCGCCAGCCGCCGGCTAGAGCGTACCGCCCTGACGATGTCGGAGCTTCGCGAACAGATTGAGCGCGCTCAAGAGCAGCACGCTGCGTTGCTGGTGGACCGTGATCGCTTGCGTGAAGAGCTGATGGCCGAGCAAGAGCGCCAGCAGGGCGTGGCGTTGCAGCGCGCGCGCTTGGAGCAGCAGCTCGATGGTGTGCGCGAAGATGTGGTGTTGCTCAAGGATCGGCTCGAGAAGGGGCGCCAGGAGGAGCAAGATTTTGCGCTCGTGCGGGCTGAGGTTAGTCGCTTGCAACGCGCTGAAGAGGTGCTGCGGCAGGAGCTGAGCGAGCTGCAACAAGAGCGGCGCGAGACGATGGTCGCCTTACGCGAGCAGCGCCGTGCACGGTTGGAGCTCGAACGCGACCTGGAGCGCCAAGAGGAGCAAACTGTCGCGCTGAAGCGCAAGGAAGAAGAGCAACGAGTTGCGCTCGAGGAGCAGCTCCATCGGCGCCTCAAAGAGCGCGATGGGTTGCGTGGAGAGCTGGTAGATCTCGAGGAGCAGCTGCGTCTCGCCCAGACCGCCCAGTCGGAGCTGCTCAGCGAGCGTGCAGCACGTCAAGCGCTGGAGGAGAGCCGCCAACGTTCAATGACGCTCCTCGAAGAGGAGCGTCAGGAGATTCGGAGCTTGCAGGAGGCGCTCTCTGGCGCTCTCGAGAAGGATCGAGATCACGCACAGGAGATACGTCAGCTCTCAGCGGACCTCCAGGCCCACGATCCACTCCTCAAGGGGCTTGAGGGCCGCGTGGAGCAGCTCCTGAAGGAGCTGGACGAGGAGCGCTGCGTGGTCTTCGAGCTGGAGAGCTCGAGTGCGCAGCTGCGTCGTGATCTTTTCGTCGCGAGAGAGACGCAGAACACATTGCGTCAAGGACTGGAGGAAGCTCATGAGCAGCGCGAGGCCATTCGCGGGCAGGCGACGCAGGCCCTCGCGGACGCCGACGGATTGCACGAGCAACAGCTGACCGAGCTCAGTGAACAGCTCACAGTCCAAGCCGCTGCTTATGAGCTCGAGATCGACGTTCGCGCCCACGAGCTTGGGGTGGCAATGACGCAGCTCGATCAGCTGCAAGAGAACGCGTGGCATGGCAGCGACGCCGCATCGCGGCACGCCGCGCGTCTCGCGGCGGCTCAGGCCAGCGCGGAGAACCAACGGCAAGAGCACGCTGAGCTCCTAGAGAAGATCGAAGAGCTGAGCAAGCAGCGAAGAGAGCTCGAAGAGCAGCTGCACGAGGCGCAGCGCCAACAAACGTTCGTAGATGAAGGTGCAGTTGCGCAGATCGTTGAGCTTCAAGAGCAGCTCGAGCATGAGCGCTCTGAGCTGGCGCACGCAGGTGGGGCGCTGAAGCAGGCAGAGGGTGAGCAGCGCGAAGTCGAGGCAAGGCTAGACAAAGCGCAGCATGCCCATGAGAGCGCCCTGGAGCGGGCCAAGAAGGATGCCCTGGGCCGGCAGGAACAGTTTGAGAAGCGGGCGCACGCGACACGCGAACAGGTCGAGCAACAGGCAACGGTTGTGCGTGAGCAGTTTGAGCAGCGGGCGGTGGATGCGCGCGAAAAATTCGAGGAGCGCGCAACAGCTTCACGCGAGAAATTCGAGGAGCGCGCCAAGGCTAGCCGTGATCAGTTCCAGGTCAAGAAGAGCACTCTCGAGGGCCAGATAGACGCGCAGAAGGGTGAACTGCGTCAGGCGAAGAAGGAGCTGGAGGTCGCGCGCAAGAAAATTGTCGACACGCAAAACAAGCACCCATCCGGGGGGCATGATGTGGCACAGCGCAGCAGAGAGAAGCTGATGGGTGAACGGCTAGAGCGAGTCAAGCAACAGCGGGATGAGGCGCGGGAGCGAGCAGAGGTGGCGGAGCAGGCGCTACAGGAGAAGCGTCAGGAGCTCTCGGCGCTCTACGGCAAGGCGGCCGCACAGCAAGAACGCGAAAAGGAGCTCAAGCGCATCAAGCACCAGCTGGAGCGGGCGGGCCTGGCGCTCACCGACGAGCTGGGGCGCACCAAGGTGATGGCCGATGAGATGCGCCGAAAGGTCGCTGATCGTGACTCTAGCCTCAGCGCCGCCAAGCATGACGTTGACAAGGGGCAGGCCGCTCTCGTCAGCGAGCTCGAGCAGAAGCTGGTCACCGTCACAGCCAAGAGCAAAGAACTCGCGGGCCGCTTGGCAGAGGCGGGGGGGGGGGCAGAGCCAGGCTCCAAAGAGACTGATGCGCGTGTTCAGGCGCTCAACCTCAAGCTCTCGCGCGTTGCCCGCGAGGCCGCCCGGACCGGCGGGCTCGAGCAACGCATCGAGACGCAGCGTGGGGATTTCGAATCTCTCAAGCGTCGGGGAACAGCAGAGCGCGAAGAGCAGGAGAGTCAGCGCGAAAAGCTCGAGCAGGAGCTGATCGTGGTGGAGCGGGGTCGGCAGCGAGAGCGGGTGAAGGCAGAGCGGGCCCTGGCCCAACAGACGGCGCTCAAGGAGATGGTGATTCGCCTGCAAGAAGAGATGCAGGGCGCAGGGCTCATCACCCAGGCTGAGCCTTTCCCCAACGCTGATGGAGAAGAGCTTCATGCTGGCGAGCCCGATGATGGTCTCGAGTCTGATGAGTGGGGTGCGCTGGGCGAGGGGCGCTCTGGAGAGGGCCCCGCACCTGTGATTCCTATGGCGGCGCTCGAAGAGGCCAGGGCGTCGAAAAAGGGCCAGAAGGAATGAGGATCAGGGCATGAGGATCAGGAGTGTTGCTTGGGTTTTCCTCCTTTGGGGTTGCGCGAGCGCACCTCCGCCACCGGCCCCCGTGCAGAAACCGCCGAGGGCTATCGTCGTTAAGACCGTACGCTTCGTGCAGCCAGCGATGGACCAGCTCAGTTTTCGATGTGGGCGCGCACACCCGGGCGTTGAGCTTCGAGTCGCGCTGCTCGACGCCAGAGGGAGGGAGCTTGGGCAGCAGGATGTGCGTGTAGGGAAGGTTTTTGGCGGCCGCACCCTCCTCGCGGGCAGCAGAGTGCGCCTTCGCCTGCGCAAGGCGCCCGAGGCGTCGTTGAAGGTCGTCGGTCGTCGGCGCCCCATGGCCACTGTGCGCTCGCTCCGGCTCGATGTCGCTGAGCTGACGAGCATCAGGCTCGTGGATGGGCAGAGCTGTCGCCGTGAGGGCGACGAGGAGCTGACGTGCAGCGAGCTGCGCGACCGTCAGATCGGGCGGACGCTGCGCCTTGTGCGCAGCACAGATCCAACGCGCGGGACTCTGCACTTCGAGGTGAGCTTCAATCGTGACTTTGAGCGTGGCGTCAAGTTCGAGGCACAGATGCTCGACGCGAAAGGCGGCGCCCATGCGCGCTGCCGTCTGCGGATCACACAACCGCAGGTCTTCGAGACGCAGCGTAAGGGCTACACATTGGTGGCACACGGACAAGCCGCCGCAGCCACCCTCGCGGCCGTGAAGCGGCTCTGGGTTGTGAGCCACCGGGAGCTCGAGGAGGTTCGGGCTTCTCCTAGGGGCGAGGCGGTGCAGGAGGTGAGGCTTTTTTGTGGCGAGCGTCCGAGGATCCGTCGGCGCGGCATGGTTCGTTAGCCACCCTACCGAGATCGCACAAGATCGTTGACACCATGAAGCGGCAAGGGTACTTAAGCCCCTGCGCGTCCGCGTATGCGAGAGTGGCGGAATTGGCAGACGCGCTGGATTCAGGTTCCAGTGCCCGCAAGGGTGTGGGGGTTCGAATCCCCCCTCTCGCATCAAGGGGTTACACGTTTTCGTGTGGCCCCTTTTTTGTGGGTACCCCACTTCGCCCGTCGGCTATGGCGCACCGCGTGGAGCTGTCCTGCGCCGGCTCACCCCCAAGACGCTTCGCTTTACTCGCGGTTGAAATCCATGGAGAACAGCGTAGGCTGTCGTTCACCCATAGGGGGCCTTTCTTTGGTTCCGTCGATCGTGCTGAGGGAGCCTTTCAGAGCATCGGCAACAGTGAATAGACGGGGTTAGAATTTCTGTGTCTGCAACTGAGCAAGGGCGACTGCTCCTGGTCGCGTTGGTGATCACGGTCTTCATTGTTGAGAACGGATGCGTTCGCGCTACCTCCTCCAGGCACCGCTCCACGGACGGCTCCTCCGCCACAGCGTGCCGCACTGACGACGACTGCACCCACCTCTCCGACTCTTGCCTGATGGCGCGCTGCCGCGACACTGACGGGCTATGCGAGACCATCCCGCTGCCCGATGGGACGCGCTGCTCCGATAATTACTGCCGTGGCGTTGATTGGGTAGAGAACACGTGCCAGCAGGGCGTTTGCTCCAAGCCGAGGGTCATCGCCACCTGCGGTGCGGGGTGGGTCGACTCCTCCTGTGACGACGCCACGGGCTGCATGGCGATCACCTCCTGTGACCCGGCCAAGGCGCTCTCGGGCACCCCGGCCATGGTAGCGGTGGTTGGGGTGGACGGGCCAACCAAGCAGGACCCGCCTATCGCTTCTCAGGGGCAGGATGTCGTGGTGAGCTGGCAGGTCACAGACCTAGAGGGGCTCTCAGAGCGACCGATCAGCATCTCCTATACCACCGACGACCGAACCTACACCGAGGTGCACAGCGCCCTGCTCAACGGTGACAACGGTGGTTGTTCCCTCAACGGGGGCAGCGGGTGCTACCGCTGGGTCGAGGGTGCGCCGAGCGACGGGTACTTTCGGCTTCGGGTCATGGCCACCGACACAGCGGGCTGGGTGACGGGCGCCACCTCGGTTCCGATCAACGCCCCACAGATCCGTCTCCTGGCTGGGGCTACGGACAGGGGCGTCGGCCTCTCGGCCAAGGCTGCCGTCTTCCTCAGTAACCAAATAAATCCCCTCCTCTCCGACGTGGGCAGCCTGCTGGTGAGTTCGGATTGCACCGTCTATTTCCGTGACGCCCACCTCGGGCTCTTGGCCGCCGGCCCACGCACGGGCGGGCGCCTACGGGTGCTGGTGCCCACCACCGGCGCCCAAAGTGGTGACGGCGGTACCCTAAACAATGCGACGCTGGAGCGACCGCTGCGCATCGCCTTCGACCACAAAGAACGCGTCCTGGTCTTCGACCACGATCGGATTCGACGGATTGACACTGTGGCAGATCCGATGACTATCGAGACCATCATCGGCGGTGGCGATTCCACCGCGGACTCCGTGGGTGCCAAGGAGTTGATGATCGTGCCCCCAGCTCAGTGCAAGGAGGTTTGTCTGGATCAGCATCTGATGGCCTTCCTTGCCCTCCCCGACGAGCGGATCATCTTTCAGTCAAGCCACTACGATGGCAAGCCAGGGGACTTCCGCGTTCGCGTCTACGACCCCACCACCGAGAGCGTCACCAGCATCGTGCCTTCGGGGACTGGCGACGCCTACACCTCCAGCATTTCAATAGCCCTGTGCGCGGTGCGACTCTTCGGTGTGGAGTTCGACCCTGCCACCGGAATCATCCAACACGCGCAGATCGTGATCTCCCACTCACCGAAAGCCCCAGATTGCCCTGCGGTGTCTGCAAGTGGGTATTATGCGGCGCTAGATCCCCAGAGTGGTGCGTCCCTCACCGGAAAGCCGCACCCACCCACGGTATTTTTGCCGGGACGTGATCGGATGAACGTCGTGGTTCAAGGCAGCGACGGTAAGCTCTACGTGGTCAACCGCCTGATGGGCTCGGCGGCCCGCTACGATTCGGCCAGCAATAGCTGGAGCAAAATCCTGGGCACTGGGGTCATCGGACACTGCGCGGACGGCACCCTGGCTACCGCTTGCGACACCCTAGCCCAGGATCTTTTCGTGGACCGTCAGGGCCGGGTTTACTTCGTGGACCACGGCCAGATCCGCTTCATCGATGCCATGGGCACAGTGAGGACCTTGCTTGGGCTGCCCCAGTCCACTGGCAACAACGGCCACCCGCTACGGGCTCGATTCAGCGGCGCGGTTAACGACGTTCAGATCTGGAAGGACGGCTCAGTCGATCGAATAGTCATACTCGACCGGGACGGGTATCGTTTGCGCGAGTTCACGGTGGACGGGAGTATCACCACCCTTGCTGGCAATGGGCGCACGACCGCTCCAGCGGCGGGCTCGGTCGCCACCGAAGAGGGCATGAAGCTTTCTTCCTGGACCCAGTGGAGCGAGCTCTTCGCGGTCGACCCCAAGGGCGACGTGTACTTCTCGAGGGAGGGGCGGCTATCTTTCCGCAAGCGGGACTCTGGCAGCTGGGTCGACCTGGTGGGAGACGGAGACACGGAGTACTACGACAGCGCTGCCGATGGATTGGAGGGGGGCAAGATCTCAACCACCTTTTACCTTCCCCTTGTGCTCGGGCTAGGCGGGGGCAGCGTCTTGGCTGGTCGGCACCACTACAGCTCTGGCATCAAGGACGCCATGCTCAAGTTGTACGACGTCACAGATGGCACCCAGAGCCACCTGGCCGGGACCTTAGGGGCGGCCCCGGAGACGATCTGCGCTGACGGGACATCATCTGACATCTGCCCGGTGCCCAAGACGAACACCAAGACCTTCACCCACGCCACCTACGACGCTCTAGAGTCGAGATGGCTGGTGGCCCAGGTGGGCACCTCGACCATCCACGCCATCGCCTTGAAAAAAACCGTCAGCACCTTGGTGGACCTCGGTGCCGGCCTGATCTCGTTCGCCTTCCGCCGCGATGGATCCAAGCGCCTGGTCTACTTCTGCGGCATCGACGGTCGGCTTTACCGCCGCGACCTGGAGACAGGCAGCCAGAGCGCCTATCCCTGGCCGGTGCCCGCCATGCACTGTGCTGGGCGATCGCTGGTCTACAGCGCGAGCCGTGACAGCCTTATCTTCCCCTACCGTTTGGATGGGCTCTCGGGCGTCGCCGAGTACCGGTCGCCATAGGGATAAGCAGCAAAAAGGTAGTGAACGATCAGCCATTGGATGTCCGTGTTCGCGGCTATCAAGATTCTTTCGGCGATGAAGCAGCTCAAGGCGCGCTGAAGTGCAGCACGAGGCCTGCGCCTTGTTCCGTTGCTCCCACCGCGAAGAGCTGCCCATCGGGTGTGCCCCAGATGGCATGCAACACAATGCCGGCGTCCGCTCTATGCATCAACGAGTCTGCGAATGGGGCGTTCTCGTCGGTTCGGGTGAATTCGTAGACGACAGATTCACCCCCACTGCTCTCGCCGACAATGTAGGCTTCAAGGGCGGCGGGAAACACGGTGGGTGGTGCCCAGACTCCGACCATGGTCGATATGGATGAGAGACCGCCGCTGCTAGCGGTCTGCTCGCCGTAGCCGTTAAACAGGCCGAGTTCGCCTTTAGCCGTCGTGATGAAGATATTCTCCGAGTTAACAGCCCAGCTGGCGGTGACGTCATCAGACAAACCGTTGATCTGCTGTGTGCTGGGGCATACAGGGCTCTCAGCCTCCAATGTGGCATATGCGCCGTTTGCGCCTGCCGCACGGCCGGCGATGGCCCCACCCGGAAGATGCGCCATCCACAGGGTGTCAAGGTGAGCGCTGAGATTGCACAGCGGATCGAGCTTGCCGTTTGTGTAACGCGCCATCACACCCTCGGAGAGTGCCACGCAGCTGACACAAGAGGCGTGGTGTCCCGCGAGCAGGTAGATGGCTTGGGCAGATGGAGGCCGGTGCACGACCACGCCACGCCAGTTGTGGCAAGTCTCGCTGCAAGAGTGCAGCTCAGTGCATGTAATGTCACCCAGCGCCGTGCAGCGGTAGAGGGCCTCGCTATCGCCAGCGACGATGGCGTTCTGGTCGTCCATGGCTACGGCGTGCAGGGGTGTAGTGGGTGGACCGGTTGATTCACCATGCACTGTGATAAATTGGGTGACGCCCCGCCAGCCCGTGCCATCGAAATGCAGAATGCTGCCTGCCGCGCCCACAGCCCAGACGTTGGTGGCGCTGGTGCCTGCGACGGCGTGCAGGCTGCTGGTG
>JAFCZD010000215.1 GCA_019314525.1 Deltaproteobacteria bacterium | reverse complement strand
AGTCCTTGAGAAGTCGCTGAGTCCTTGAGAAGTACTCTTTGCCCGTGTAGGAAAGACCCATGATGTCCCAAAGCTCCAGCTCCAGTCCTCGTTCATCCTCTGCGATCGTCTATGGAATCGTGGACCTTTCGCTGGCTGCACTCTATCTCTATCTCTTCTTGGTGTTGCTTCCGAGCCGCAGCGGGGCCTTCACAGCTTCAGCGGTGGTGTTCAGCGGTGTAGTGGCTCTCGGGGGCGTCGGGATGTTGATCCCCAGACGTTGGGGGAGGCGTGTGGCGACGATCTCAGCCTCCTTGATGTTGCTCACCTGTCTGGTGCTCCTGGGCTTATTGGTGGCCTCAGCTGCATATTTGCATGGCATCTACGGGGGGGTGGGGCAGGCAGGGGTTGTATTGGCGTTCATCGCGGCTGCGTTGACAGTACAATTCGTCGGGTTGGCGCCGGCGCTTCAGCTGGGCTACTTGTGGCGGACCCGGCACGATGCTTGACCCACGGACATCAGGCATTCCGCTATGGCGGCGCTGGGGGCTTCTTGCAGCGCTTGGAGTCTTGACCCTCTACGTACTGCTCTATCTTGGTGTTTATGCGCGCTACAGCATGCCTGTGAACGTCGGGATCGATGCATCGCAAGCTGCCGTGGTGATGCGCGCCGTTCGCGCGGCGCTCGAGGGCGAGGGCGAAGGGGGAGTGGCTCATGGCCAAAAGCTTCCCGGGCCTCTTTGGGTCTCTGTCTTCCGCAAGGGGATCCTTCTGGGTCGCCACCGTATTGAGGCTGTGACCCTGGCAGGGGCGCTGAAGAAAGCACAGGCTCATTTCTCCACCCCTCAGGCGCGCCGTCGTTTTGGCGCACCTTCTGGCGTGCGTCTCAAGCTAGATTTGTGGGTTGGACGGGGAGACCTCGTCACATCGATTCCGTTGCTCTTCGCCAAGTCTATCGTGCCTGGAGTTGATGGGCTGGCGTTGCAAGCAGATGAGCGCCACGCCTATCTGCTCCCCGACACCCTCTACAGCGCCGAGCTCCTCGCGGGGTACCAGCCCTTCTTCTTCATGCACGAGTTTCGCACGGGGCTGAATATCAAAGAGGCCGTCACCATGCTCGCATCACGGCTCGATTTGACCATGGAGGCTTGGCGAGGCGCGCAGAAGCGCTATAGCCGCTTTCGCGTGCAGTCGTTCCTCGAGCCCCTGGCTAAATCTCCCCTGGCTAAATCTTACAGGGCCAGCACAGCGCTGCCTGTGGTGCGGCACCGCGTGCCCGTGGAGCATATTGATCGCAGCATCGTGCGCGCAGCCGTCACACGCGGAGCCAACTATGTGCTCCGTCAGATGCAAGATAATGGAAAGTTTCGCTACATCTATTACCCCTTGCACGACAAACACAGTGGGGGGGCCTATAGCCTCCCGCGGCATGCAGGGACGACTTGGTTTCTCTCATTGGCCTATGGGCACTTACGTGATGAACGTTTTGGAAAGGCGGCGCGCAAAGCCATTGAATACCTGGTAGCGCATGCGGTGCCGCCAGGGTGTCGCGACACGGATTTCGCTTGTGTGGGCAGTCAGCAGTACGCAGACCTCGGATCGGCCGGGCTAACAACAGTGGCTATCGCTGAGTACCAACTCGCGACAGGTGATAAGCGATTCGAGGCGCTCGCGCGGCGCTTGGGTTCCTTCATGACGATGATGCAGAGGGAGAGCGGCGACTTCTGCCATATCTACGCACCTGATAAGGGGAAGCGGAACTGTGAGCCTGTGCTTCTGTATTACAGCGGCGAGGCGACCCTCGGGTTGGCACGACTCTATCAGTTGACGGGTGACGAGACGCTCAAGAAACCCATCGAGCGTGCGCTCGACTTTCTTACTGACAGCAAATACGACTTCTTCATGGGGCAGTTCTTTATTTCAGAAGACCATTGGACGTGCATCGCTGCCGAAGCAGCCTACGATGCTGTGCACAAAGAGAGTTACCTGGAATTCTGCCAGGAGTTTGCCCGACTCAACCGGCGCGCTCAGCTGGAGGAAGGTCATCCGCTTCACGACTTGCGTGGCTCGTTTGGGATCACGCCCTTCTTCATGCCCCACAACACGCCGGTGGGGAGCCGCAGCGAGGCGAATGTCGCGACCTATCTACTGAGCCAGCGTTGGGGACGCCCTGACGCGGAGGTTCGAGATACCATCCTACGAGCTGTACGCTTTCTCGTAGACCAGCAATACACCGAGGATCGTTACTACCTGCTCCGAGCCCCCCAGAAGGCTTCAGGGGGCATGGGGCAGACACCGATCCGCGGCAGTGTTCGCATCGATTATGTCCAGCATGCGGCGGCGGCGATGGTGCGGGCGCTGCCCATGATCCCCGAGAAGCCCTGGCCTTAGCGGCGCAGGTTCGTGCTAGGGTGTCATCGCGAGACGATCAATGAAGGTTTGCCCCGTGTGCCGGGCGCAATTTCCGCCAGGGGCAAATTTTTGCCCCGATGACGGACACGCGCTTGAAAAACCCGAACATGCTGTGGTGGCTGAGGAGGACCTCTTCCTCGGAGCGCTGCTCGACGAACGCTATCGCGTCGAGGCCAAGCTCGGCGAAGGTGGCATGGGCATCGTCTATGCCGCCCGTCATGAGGTCATCGACAAACCCGTCGCAATAAAGATCCTGCGTCACGAATACTGCCGCGACAAAGGACTCGTGCAGCGTTTCATCCGTGAGGCACGCGCAGCCTCGCGCATTGGTCACCCCAACATTGTAGACGTTACGGACTTCGGCAAGCTCCCTGATGGCCACATCTACTTCGTGATGGAGTATTTGATGGGGACGACCTTAGGTTGTCTCCTGCGTGAGAACAAGGAGGTGCCGCTACCGCGCGTCATCGACCTCGTGGTTCAGATGTGTCACGGCTTGGCTGCTGCGCACGCCAAGGGGATCGTGCATCGCGACCTGAAACCCGAGAACATTTTTGTCGTTAACCCAGTCGTTGATGGCATTGGAGGCTTGGATGAGACGGGCACCCGGCACGATTTCGTCAAGCTCCTCGATTTTGGGATCGCCAAGTTCAATTTTGGCCAGAAGACTCGGTTGACGCGCATGGGTGCGGTCTTTGGCACCCCTCAATATATGTCACCAGAGCAGGCTGCGGGTGAGGACTCTGACCATCGCGGTGATATCTACGCTTTGGGCTGCATCCTTTACGAAATGGTCACCGGACAGGTGCCCTTTGTCGCTGATACGTTCATGGGGACTTTGACCAAGCATATGTTCGAGGCACCCATGCGACCGCGCAGGATGCGACCCGAACTACATATCCCTGAGCCCCTCGAGGAGGTCATCCTCAAGATGCTCGCGAAGGAACCTGCCTCACGCTTCGACTCCGCGACGGATGTGGTGACGGCCTTGCACAAGGCCTTGTCCAGCATCGAAGGCGCTGATGTGTTGCTCCTCGTTCCAGATGATATGCTCGAGACACGCCCTCCCGTGGCTACGAACCTTGATCTGCGTGGCATCTCCAGCAAACACGATGTCGCATTCAGTAACATCGAGGAGAAGGAGGAGGGGGAGGCCGAGGATGCATTGGTCTATGACTTAGGTGAGCCGCTCCACGCTGCTGCCGAGCCGGAGACCCCAGCATTCTTTCATCGCATATCGCCCCTTTGGGCCCTCGCCATGGTTCTCCTCGGGGCCGTTGCCATTGCCACCTTTATTTGGGCGATGCGCACAGGGGCGATGCACACAGGGGCGAAGCATCTGGCTAAGCGTCCAGTGGGCATGGGAACGAAAGACCTCGAGTTGGATTCTCCAAGAGCTTCAAGGGGTGATGCCGGCCTGGAAGGTGGGTCGCGGCTTCAACCTGACGTTGGTGTGGTGCCTGACGCCAAAGAGAGGGCCAAGCGTTTCTATAACAAGGTCTGGGTGGACTCCATACCAGGCGGCGCTTTGGTCAAAATCGGCGGAAACTGGACAGGCAAGAAGACGCCGCTGTGGGTGAAGGTGCCGGTAGATGGGCGAGGCAAAGTGCGCGTCACCCTTTTCTTGGCGGGCTTCAAGAACGCGCGCAGGACGCTCAGAGGGAAGCGGCAGAGAGTTCGAGTCAAGCTCAAGCCAGGAGGTGCTTTGCGCTCACCTTTCCCAAAAAAGACCCCTTAATGGGCAATCCTTCCAAGGAAATACTGGCTTGTACCATCTTACATCGTGGTAAGATCGACGCCGGAATATGTCGGTAACCAACACCAGTAAGGGAATTTGGAGCCAAGGTGCCGATGGGAGAAGCGATGGAGACTGACCCGCTAATCGGTGAGGTGGTCGCGTCGCGCTACCGCGTCCTGAAGAAAATGGGCGAAGGCGGCATGGGGACCGTCTATCTCGCTGAGCACGTCACTATCGAGAAGAAGGTGGCGCTGAAGGTCCTTCACGCTGAATACTCACGCAAAGAGGATTTAAAAGAGCGTTTCCTCCTCGAAGCGAAGGCCGCATCACGCATTAATCACGAAAATATTATTGATATCACCGACTTCGGCGAGACAGACTCAGGGAGTGTTTTCTTCGCTATGGAGCACCTCGAGGGCCGTGACCTCTCTGAGGTGATCAAACAAGACGGGCCCATGGCGTGGTCACGAGCCCGTGCAGTGCTGCTGCAGATCTGTCGGGCTCTTGGTGCGGCGCACTCCAAGGAGATCATTCACCGCGACATGAAGCCGGAGAATATCTTCCTTATCGAGCGTGAAGGACGACCTGATTTCGTCAAGGTGCTCGACTTCGGTATTGCCAAAGTGGAGGACGAGCGCCAGTCGCGGCTCACACGCACGGGCATGATTTTCGGAACACCCGAGTATATGTCGCCCGAGCAAGCACAGGGTCACCATCCCGATCATCGCATCGATGTCTACGCCGTCGGCGTGATCATGTACGAACTGCTCACGGGTGAGGTTCCTTTCAAGGCTGACACCTTCATGGGAGTCCTCACGAAGCATATCTTTGAGCAGCCCATGGCTCCGCGGGAGCTAAAACCTGATTTGGCGATCCCAGTGGAAGCTGAGGCAATCACCCTCAAGGGGATGGCCAAGGACCGGGAGGAGCGCTTCAACTCAATGACAGAGATGGCAGCGGCGATTCAGCAGGTCTCGGGGCGCATGACGCACTCGACCTCGGATCTTCCCCCTGTTCGTCTCACTGCGAGTTCTGATGCGCTCAAGGGCAAACCTTCCGGCCCACGGACCATATCCGGGGCGCCGGGTGGCCGGCATGTCGCTGAGCCCGTGGACACGATTCCACCCGAGATTAGCGGGCAACGTGGAAAGTTAGCATTGGTCGCTGTCCTGCTCCTCCTTCTCTTGGGAGGTGCTGTAGCAGCTGTTCTTCTGCTCCGTGAAGGTGGCCCGCCAATACCAACGCCAAAGGTTGCTGCAAATCTGCCAGCGAAGAAGGTGGCGCCCAGGGTTGAAGCGCCGCCCAAAAAACCTGTGGTGAAATATACGAAGCTCAAGGTCCGCTCTGAGCCCAAAGGTGCTGTGGTTTTTCTTGGGGATCAGGAGATCGGGCCAACACCGCAAACGTTAAAGCTGCCCATGGGCGACACATCCGTAGCCTTGCGCTTCAAGCTCAAGGGCTTCAAGACGCTCGAAAAGAGCATTGTCCCCACTCAAAGTGAGATGGCTCTCGAGGTAAAACTCGAGAAGATCGCAGTGGCACGTCGTACGCGACGGCGCCGCGTGCGGTGGCCTCCAGTCCCTTCAAGGAAACCTGCTCTTGCGGTAAAACCGAAGAAGCCGAAGAAGCCGAAGAAGCCGAGGAAGCCGAGGCAGACCACAGGGGCGGTGGACAAGGACGACATCCGCGATCCCTTCAAGTAGTCTCTAGATTCCCATTTTCATCGGAATGACATGTGCTCGGCAACAGCCTCTTCCAAGGGGATGGTGGACGGGATCTACGCCTTGGCTGAGGAGGTTCCGATCACATTGGTGCAAAGAGCGTTGATCTCAACGCCCTCTGCACCACGATGTCATCGTCGGTGGTTGCGGGGAGGCTTGGCGCGCTCGATGCGCACAGGTCGGTCGAGGAGGTCGCGCCCGGAGAGGCGCTCGACGAGCGAATCGGCCAGGGCCTCGCGGACATTGATATAGCTGTGTCGATCCTGCTGATCGACCTGGCCAATATCATCGGCTCCCAGCTCGCCCTCGATCTGAAAAAAGCTCATGAGTTCTTCAGGACGGAGGTTGTGGCGGCGACCGATATTGACGTAAAGCCGCGCCATGCCCTCTTCCTGGCGGGTCACAGGGGCTGCGGTAGGGGTCGGGGTTGCCTCCACCGTTTCATAAAACTCCACGTCACCATCCGTTGTCGTGAAGGACTCCTGATTAGTGAGGGGCGTCTCTTCTTTGTTCTCGGTCCGGGATGGTCTTATACGTGTGGTCTTGCGCTCACTATCATCGTTTGGCCTCGCATCGCGGGTGCGGCGGCGAGAGGGGCGCTCGTCTTTGGAGCGCTCGTCTCGACTGCCACGCTCGTCTCGACCGCCACGCTCACTTCGACCGCCACGCTCACTTCGACCACCACGCTCGCCTCTACCGCCACGATCGTTTCGGTCACTGCGTTCACGCAAGCGAGGTGGTGTCTCTGGGCGGGGAGGCTTCTTCTCCAGGGGGCGCGCGGTAGAAAAATGGTCTTCGAGCATCAGCGCCACAAGACGCGTTGCATCGCAGGAGGTCCAAACCCGTCGGGCCAAGCTCAGAAGCTCGGCGTTGGGCCGCCGGTCCTCATAGCGATCCAAGAGCTTCTGGAGGCGTGTGGCCTCCTCGCGCGTGGCAAGCTCTTCGCTGGTGGGGATTTGACGCTCCTCAGGGTAGATCTTGTGAATCAGCTTCAGGTAATAAAAGCTGCCCAACTCGCGCGGGGAGACGAGGGAGATTGCCACGCCTGATTTCCCTGCGCGCCCCGTGCGGCCTGTGCGGTGCACGTAGATATCAGCGCTCTCGGGGAAAGCATAGTTCACCACATGGGTGATATCGTTGATGTCGATGCCGCGGGCGGCGATGTCTGTTGCGACAAGAAAGCGCAGCTCACCGGCACGCATGCGTTTCATGGCGCGCTCGCGCTCCGCTTGGCTCAAATCGCTGGAGATGCCCTCTGTGGGGAAGCCCTGCTCCGAGAGGAAGTTCGCGACGCGGGCTGTGTCATCGCGTGTATTGCAGAAGATCAGCGCCAGGTCTGGGTTTTCATGTTTCAGCACTCGGAGGAGGTCACGGGGGCGATCACCACCCGTGACTAGGTAGTACACATGATCGATTTCGCGCACACCAATGAAATCCTCGCTCAGGTAGAGTCGAGTGGGCTCCTTGAGATAACGGCTGATCAGTCGTTCAATATCGGGGGGGATGGTAGCGGAAAAGAGCATTGTCTGACGCTCATCAGGCAGGGAATCGATGATCTTGTTGATGTCCTCCAAGAAGCCCATGGAGAGCATCTCGTCGGCCTCGTCCAACACCAGCAGCTTGATGTTGCTTGTGTTGAGATGCTTGCGGCGAATGAGGTCGAGCACACGCCCTGGGGTCCCCGCGACGATCTGGGCTCCGTCATCCAAGGCTTTGACCTGGGGACCCATGGCGGCCCCACCATAGATTGCGACCACCTGTGCCGGGTCCTTGGCGGCAATGCGCTCCAGCTCCTTCGATACCTGCAAAGCGAGTTCACGGGTGGGGGCCAGCACGAGGGCTTGCACCGCCGCTGTGGAGGGGTCCACCAATTTTCCGACCATGGGAATGCCGAAGGCGGCTGTCTTTCCACTCCCTGTGCGGCTCTGGACCAACAGATCTTTGCCTGTGAGGGCCACAGGTACCGTCGCAGCCTGAACATCTGTTGGGCCCTCGAAGCCCATGTCGAGGAGAGCGGAAAGTACAGGCTCACCGACGCCCAGGGCTTCGAAGGTCGGTCTTGGTGCCTCAGGGCTGACCTCAGGGGTTGTCTCTTGGGTAATTTGCTCTACGGTCACGTTTTCTACTCCAACTTTCGCTCTGTCGTCTCGCGACAAGCTCGCTTCAATCTCTCGGTTTGGCGCTGCTGTCACGCTGGCGTTTGACCCGACGTTCGATTTGCTTGTTCACACGCTCCAGTTGGAGTTCACACGCTCCAGTTGGAGTTGCTGCTCTCGAAGCCGCCGGGCGAAGCGCTCAATGTAGCGGTCCATCACGTCGGTATATGAGAGCTGCAGCTCGGAGAGCGCGTTGTGGATCTGGCCAAGGGTGTCTATCTCTTGGCTCGTACCAGATCCCGAGAGCTCGTCGAGGCGGCAGCGGCTGCCAATGATCGACCAGCGCTTGCGCCAGGCCTGTGCCCAATTGCGCCACTCAGTGGCGGGGTTGATGTCGAATTTCAGGGCCTTCGCCTGCAGGGCGAAGGTCTGGTCATGGAGATCTCGCAGCAGGTGCTCCATGTCACGGTGACAACGCCGGAGTTCGTCCGGCTTATCCGCGCGAACATTGATCTTTTCCCCTTTGAAGGCTTGTTTTGGTCTGTGAAAACCTGCGTGCACCTGGAGGATGGAGAGGGTCATCCAGAGCGCCATCAGGGAGGTAAAAGCAATATAGCCCCAGAGGAAAGCCCTGCGACCAAGGCGTGCAGCAGAGCCGCGGCTTTGGCCTTCGTCTTTCTGGGGTTCAGGCTTGGCAGCCAATCGCTGTGCTCTCCATCGTTCGCTGACATGGGCGAGGCTGTGGAGTTCTCCAACACTTATGGGTCCACGCAGCCTAAGAATTGACGCTAACTTTCACCAGGGAGGTCAGAGAGTCAAGGCAAGGTGTGGTTTTTTCGAAAACTTTGAGGATGGAGAGTTGCGAGGAGAGGAAAACAGTGTTGCTACAAACGAGCGGGCAAGACGAGCAAGAAGGATCCCGCATCATCAGTTACACAGGAAGCTCGCAAGGCGGCGTTGTTTTGCGTGGTGCTCTTGGGCACGGTGGCATAGGCATTCACTGTGAAGCCCGCAGCACCCGCAGCCTGGCTGTCCGCCTTTGTGGGGGGGAGAAGGAGCCGCCCTCGCCAAAGCCGAGCGGGCGGAGTGGTCAACTCGAGGCCGGTGGATGAGGCGCCAATGTCCTTGTTCAACAAGCTGAAGCGTGGCAACGCTGAACCTTCACGCGGCGTGATGTTGAAGTGAAAGGTTCCTGGGTCGACGTAGAGGATGAACTCCCCGTTATCATTCGTCTCTGTGCTGGTGCTGGTGGGAGGGACACCTACGGCCACATCCGTGGCTAGAACACCTTCAGCCTCGATACGAGCACCAGGCACTGGCTCACCATGGCTGTCCACCACGTGTCCAGAGAGTTCATGGCGACGTGTCAACTCGAGTTCGGGTAACAAGCCTCCTAGCGTGCGCACAACCGCGTACTGGGTGCTTGCATAGCTCCGGTGGGGGTTGGTGGGGGGGCTCACCACTGTGAGCCGATAGATTCGGGCTTCTGCAGCGGACCCTGGCAGCAGCCAGAGGCGTGCCATACCCTCGGCATCAGTGATGGTGGTTCGTTTGTAGCTTGCAGTACAGAGGTCATAAGAGCTGGCCTTGGACGACTCGATTGGTAGGTCTACGGCGAGGATCACAGTGGCACCCACCACAGGTTCACCATTCTCACCCACCACGGGCAGTTGAAACTCCTCGGCCTGAGGAAAGGGTGGCAGCTGGAGCGGATCGCTGAGCTCCATGACCGCTGGCTTGGGTGTATCCGGCCCAGACGGTGAGGGGGTTAGCCCAAGCACGGCCCCCGAACATTTCATTACGGGGAGTTGAGGTACCTTCTCATCGGGGCTGCGCGTCGCGTTCTCCAGGGGCTCCACATAGAGTGTGTAGGTCTTGACGCCAAAAGGGATACGAAAGGCGAAGTGGCCCAGAGGGATTCTCTTTTCAGCCTCGTCTACACACGTTTCAGGGGTGTTTTCGGCGCAGGTCTTGGCTGGCGTTGACCGCAGCCAGCCACCATCATGGGCGGCGCGCACTGCGACACTATAGGGCAGCGGCCTGCCGTTGGCGTCGACAACCCTGCCATGGACCTCCACCGCTCGGTCGGCGCCATCGAGGATGATGTCCTTCTTGGTGTGTTCTACCAACTCGAGGCCACCCTCGAGGGCTGGGGGCAGGGCACTGTCAAAGGGGGGTTCGGGGGTCGCGAAAACCGAGTAGTGATGTTCAGGGGCGAGCCAGAGAGCGTAGCCAAAATTGTCCTGAGCTTCGATATCGTTGGTGGAGGTCTCTGCCATCACTGTGGGGCGTCCGTCGATGCGTGATGGACGCCAGACACGAACATGTGCCAGAAGCGGTTCGTCGAGGTTGTCCGAGGCCACCACCGCTCCCTGCAGCGAGATAGCGCTGCGGATTTGAATCTCACGCTCGCCCTCGATGAATTCTTGTGTGACCCAGCCCTGGTTGTTCTCTGGGGCCCGCACCTCGAGGCCCATGCTCAGCTCTTGCGCGGGCAGCATGCATTCTCCCGAGGCTGGCCAGCAGAGCTTCTGTCCATCACAATCGGTGTCGTGGAGGCAGCCTGTCGCCATTTCTTCAGCGCTGCAGCCCCAAGCGAACACCAAGGCCACCGAAAGCGCTAGGCCAAGAACACGCATATTCCGCCGACGAACCATCAGAGACCACCATCGCCCAAAGGAGGAGGAGGGGGCTCCTCGCATTCAATGCGCCAACTCACCATCGCGCGGAGCGCGTGAGGTGGCACTTCCGGGCCAGTTGTTTCAGCGAAATCTCCATCGCTGACATAGAGTTCGAGCAGGTGTGTGCCGAGGGTGTCGAGCACGGTATCGCAGAGTCCGGCGATGATGACCCGGTGCAGTCGTGTTCCATCCGAGTTGGTGGCAGCGTGGATCAGGCCACCATCGATGGTCACCACCTTGTCGTAGTCGCCATTGACGAAGACACGTACAGAGAGCTCCTGTTCAAGGTCTTGGTCGCGTACTTCAATATTGAACTCTTCTTTGCCAAAAGGTTGGGATGCACTTCGGTTCACTGTCTTCCGTGTCCACGACACTGGAACGGTGATGACCGGTGCATGGTTTTCACCCTCAATGGGCTCGGCGTATGGAGGCACAATACAGGCGCATAGCATGGCAAAACTCAACAGCCATGTTGTATGCAGTGCGTGTGCCATCCTTAGTCGTCCTGCCTAGCCTCTCGGGACAATGCCCTTTTTCTCGTTAACCCTCGCTGGCGAGGGCCATCATATCGCGACAACACTGTCGGTGGGGAACCCACGTACAAATGCCTACTCTTTCCGGTCCTCTTCGCGTTCAAGGTGGCGAAAGATTGTCCGGGGATCAACGCCAAGGTCCCGTGCGGTCTTGGTGCGGTTTCCATTATTTCGCGCTAACACTTCCTTGATGTAGTTGCGCTGAAAATCTTCCTTGGCCTGTACCAGCGAGACGATGGGCGGCAGCATGTCAGCATGCAGGTCGAGGTCGTCGGGCGAAAGCAGAGGTGTGTCTGCAAGGACCACAGCCTTCTTGATGTGGTTCTCAAGCTGCCGGATGTTTCCTGGCCAATTATGTTTGCGGAGCGCAATGACGGCGTTGGGAGAGAACCCCTTGACCTTGGTGCTGAACTCCTTGACGTATTTGTTGAGGAAGTATTTGGCGATGACCATCACATCCTCGCCACGCACGCGGAGCGGTGGAAGGTTGATATTGATCACGTTGAGTCGATAGAAGAGGTCCTCGCGGAAATTTCCGTCACGGATCCCATCCTCTAGGTTGCGGTTGGTGGCGGCGATGATGCGGATATCCACGGCTTCGGGCCGGGTGCCCCCCACACGCATGACTGTCTTTTCTTGGAGCGCTCGCAGGAGCTTCACTTGTAAGTGTATCGCCAGCTCGCCAACCTCGTCGAGAAAGAGGGTGCCGCCGCTGGCGACATGGAACTTCCCTTGCTTATTCACCACAGCGCCGGTGAACGCACCCTTGACGTGGCCGAAGAGTTCGCTTTCGAGCAGGTTCTCGGGGATAGCGCCACAGTTGATCGTGACGAAGTTGCCTTTGGCGCGAGGTGATCGCTCATGAACCTCTTTGGCGATCAACTCTTTCCCTGTACCCGTTTCCCCAGTGATCAACACCGAGATGTCCGTAGCTGCGACCTTTTCGACCTTCTTGAAGACCTCGCGCATGGCATCACAGGCGCCGATAATGCGGCCGAAGCGCGACGCATCAAGCCGCTCTGTGAGGTTCTTGTTGTCCAGCTTTAGTTCGTCGATCAGGAGCGCATTCTTGACGATCAAAGACGCTTGTGCGGCAAAAATCGTCAGCACCTCCAAGGTTTGCACCTCAAAGAGTTCCACCACGTTGTCGTTGCCAACATAGATCAGCCCAATGACCGTATCCTTGTCCATCAGCGGGACACACATGACCGAGACGACCTTGAGCTTCATCACCGAGAGGGCGTTGGCGAACTCGTCATCTTTGAGGGCGTCGCTGACGATCAGCGGCTCCTTGGTCTTGAGGACTTTGGCCAGGATGCTGTCGGAGAGTTGGTCGACGGCGTCATCGATGTTTTGGTGGTGGAGATTGCGCGCAACGCGGATACGGGGGGCTTCGTCATCAAAGAGGATCAGGAACCCTTTGTCGGCGTTGGTGACAGCGACCACCGCGTCCATCAACTCTTCGAGCAGCTCTGGCAGGTTGTATTTGCGCAGGAGCTTGCCAGAGAAGTCGAAGAGCATGCGGTAGGGGGAGAGATCCACGGCTGTGTGAGAGGCGTCTTGGGCCTCCACGGGCTCGTCATAGAGTGAGAAGAAGAGCGTGGTCTGGCCGACGCGCACCTCATCTTGGTGGCAAAGGTCGTGCTTGCGACGACGCTTACCGTTGACGAAGATCTTGTTTTCCCTCTCGATGGGCGCGAGGTGAAACACTTGGCCATCGAAGTGGATGTGGCAATGGCTCAACGCAACATCGGGATCGTCAACGACGATATCGCATTCATCGGAGCGACCAAGGGAGGTGACCTTCTTATAGAGATGGTGAACCGCGGGGTCCGCTCCATCAACGGTGACGCGTAGGGTTGGCATCAAAGCCCTCTCAAAAAGTAATCGTCAAACCCATGCCATTTATTCCGGCGGGGGCAATGGAAAAACGCCGAGAGACCTTATGCTGGTGCTCTCGCACGTGCTCCGGTTGGTGATAGTTGATCGCATCTAGCACCCCATAAACGACGAGGGCCCAGAAGACCGCGCCGCTGAGCATTTGCCCTGTCCGCAGCGTATCAACGGTGCTCTTCTCTTCGGGGCTGTAACGTCCGTCGGGGAAGCGAATGCGATAACCGAGGGCCATGCCCAAGGAGGCCACGGCCGTTGCAATTTGGGCTGAGAGTACGATCGCCCCCTTGACGCGGTGGCCGTTCTGAAACTGACCGACGCCAAAGGGGATAAAATTTAGCCAATAGGGGTGGCGCTCAATCGTGCGTTCCAGCACTTGGGAGCCGCGTTTGGCAGCCTGACGCAACTCCTTGAGTTCTCGTTCTCGTTCTTTTTGCTCGTCACGCTGCCGCCGTTCTTCGGCACGCTGTGCCTCTTCGATCTTCCGCAACATATCGTTGCTGCGGATTCGTACCGCCTCGAAGACCTTCACGGCCGCGGGGGGATCCACGAGGGGATCCAGCCGAAACTTGGGAACCTGGGCGAGGATCGCGATGAAGGATTGTTCTGCCGCGAGGTGGTTCTTCTCAAAAACATAGCTCACACCCAACATCTTATGGGCCTGTAGCTGCATCTTCCTCGCGCTGAGTCTGTTTTTTGGATAGAGCAGCGGGCGCAAAAGGGTGATCACTCGCTTATAGGCCCCGCGCTCGTAGGAGGTGGTTGCCTTCCTGAAGGTGTTCTCCGGATTCTGCTGAGCGTAAGCGCTCGCCGAAAAGCACAAGAGCGTGCAAAGCGCCGCCAGTGTGGCCCTCATCTGCCCGTCCTCATCTGCCCGCCCTCATTTAGCGTTTCCTTTCTTGTCCGCTGGGCCACCAGCGCTCTTCGCGGGTGCTGCGCGCTTCAGCGTGATTGCCACCTTCCTTGTGCTGTTAGCCTGCACCATCACCTCACGCAATGCCGGGGTGTAGCCCGTGGCTGTTACTCTCACGCTGACTGTCGCGCGGCCGTTGGTAGACAACTCAGGGATGGGCACAGGGACTAGCTGACCCTCCCGTGCGACGATCTTGCCCACAGCGATGGCGGCGTCAACCCGTGGGATGATCGTCACGCGAACCCGGCCGGGTTTCCAGGGGAGCTTGACCTGTAGCCGCGCTGGGACAGGGCCAGAACCAAACTTGATACGCTTTTCATAGCAGCAGGCGTCGTTGCGAAAAACCAGCGTGTTGGGGCCAGCGGGGAGTTGGATGACGCGCAGGTCGGGGCCGTAGTCGCCAAGCTTTCGGTTTCCAAGGAAAATTGTCATTGCCTTGGGTGTTGGGACCACCTCTATTCGGCGCAGCGAGAGTGGGGGAGGCCGGAGCGTCCTGGCTACCCGCTTGCCATTTCTTCGCCGCACAGTGCCAGTATCTCGTGATGATGCCCCGGCCTGGGCGTCGGTCTTCAGGGCATCGGTCTGATCCTTGCCCATCAGATCTTTCGGAGGGCGAAAGTCAGGCTTGGCAACTGCCGTTGGAGCGGGCGTGATGTCAGCTGTGTCCACGGTGCTGGCAGGGAGAAACTCGGAAGCGAGGTAAAGGCCGCCAATGAGGGTGGGCACCAGCACTGCGACGAGCAGGGCATATCCTATGCGTCTGCGGCGCGCCACGCGCCCGATGAGCGCCAAAACCTCGCTATTTAGTGGATCGACGCAGAGCGCACGGTCAAAGAACTGCAGTGCCCTCGGGATAAGTCGCGCATGGAGCGCTGCCTTCCCCTTTTGCACCAACGCCTTGACTATCCGCCGCTGCAAAGCGTCGCTGTAGCCAGCCGTGTCAGCGAAGTAGGTCGCGAGCTCTTGGCGAGGCGTGTCGATGTCTACGTCTTGGAGAAAAACGAGCAGCGCGTCGTGCAGCTCTTCAACCCCCTGGTAACGCGCATCGGGCTCGTGCGCCAAGGCGCGCCGGATGATGGAGCCCAGCTGGCTGTCTACCACTGGGTTGGCGATCTCGGGCGTGATGAAGTTGCCGTCTGCGATGCGTTTGAGCACCTCATGGGGGTTGCGCCCTCTGAAGGGCATTTCGCCTGTGGCGAGTTGATAGAGCAGTGTGCCGACGCTGAAGACGTCAGTGCGGAAGTCTAGCGGCTTGCCCTTGACCAGCTCGGGTGCCATGTAGGCCGGCGATCCGAGCAGCTGACCTGTAACTGTGAGCTTCTGAACATCCACCATTTGGGCGATCCCGAAGTCCATCAGCTTTACGCGGCCATCGTCACGCACCATGATGTTTTCTGGCTTGATGTCGCGGTGAATCACTCCCAGGCTGTGAGCGTGGCCCAACGCTTTGCAGGTCTCAACCACGAGCATCGCCGCGATCTCGGGGTGCGAAATCGCGTTTCGCGCCAAGAAGGCCTTCAGCGTTTGGCCGTGGATGAACTCTGTGACGATAAAACTCTCTTGGGACTCGATGCCTGAGTAGTCGTAAATCTCCAAGATGTTGTCATGACGAAGCTTTGCCACGGCATGAGCTTCACGCTGGAAGCGTTCTTTCGACTCTTGCTCCTTGGCTAGGTGGGGGTGCAAGACCTTGACGGCCACCTCCCGTTTGAGGGTGGTGTCCATTCCGCGGTAGACGACCGCCATGCCACCTTGGCCGACCTCCTCGAGGAGCTCGTACTTCTCCAGTTGCCGACCGCTCATCGCCAACTGTTCCAAGCGTCTGAAGGTGTTGTTTGAGCGGTCATGCCCTCGTCGCCTGACATGGATGTCGCGGCAAGGTGATGCAGCGGTTTTTTCCAGTAGAGCCTTTTCTCCGCGGACAAGGCCAATAGCTTAGGTTGGATGCAGCAGAATACGCAAGGTCAAAGACCCTCACAATGACACGGATTTCATGCGCCTTCTGGGTCTGCTGCCGCTATGCGCTGCAAGAACGGTAGGGCCTCTTGCATGAGACGCATCTCGGGAGCGAGCTGCCGAGCCACACCTTCCACCACGGCAATGGACAGCGCCACCATGGTGAAGCTTGGATCAAAACTCACCCATTGACGACGAACCAAGCGCAAGAGGTCGAGGAGCAGCTGTCCCACCTGAATGTCGGCGAGAATGATATCTCCGTAATGTTCAAGTAATGCATTAATATCATCGCGCAAAGCATTGGGATTCATAGGGGTCTCGCCATGAAACGCGACCTGGCCGATGTGTCGACAGATGGCATCAGCGTCCCGGGTAGCCCAAGCTAGACAAAGGCGCACCAGAGCTTTTCGCTGCTCTGGGCTGACCTCTGCAACCAGCCCGACATCGAAAAAGACAAGCCGTCCCTGGTCCACCCGAAGGTTGCCTGGGTGTAGGTCAGCGTGCACGAAGCCATGCTCGAAGACCATTGAGAGCACCATGTGGTAGCCGGCCCGAGCGAGGGCAAGACGGTCAAAGGCTTGATCACTCTGTTGCACTTGCTGTCCCAGAGGGAGTCGGGCCCCCTCCACGAACTCCATGCAAAGCACCCGCTGTGTGCAGAGTTCCTCCACGAGCGCTGGGATGCGGACTTGATTCGAATCGGAAAAATTATTGCGAAACCGTCTATTGTTGACAGCTTCCCGTCGCAGATCGAGCTGCGCGCGGAGGGCGTGGGCGAACTCCCCGAGGACACGAACGGGCGCGAAGGCTCCGAGGGGGGGAAGCAGCGCCAAGAGCCGTGCCCAAACTCGCATCACTCGTAAATCACGGTCCACTATCCGTTCGACGTGGGGGCGGAGCACCTTCACGGCCACCTCAGAACCATTGGCCAGCACAGCCCGGTGCACCTGGGCCACTGAAGCGCTCGCCACCGGGTAGGGATCGAATTGAGCGAAAAGGGACTCCGGTGGGGCACCCAGTTCATCCACAACCGTTTGGCGCACCAACGCATAGGGGAAGCTGCCGACCTTCTCGTGGAGAACCTCGAGTCGGCGCCGGAAGGGAG
>JAFCZD010000765.1 GCA_019314525.1 Deltaproteobacteria bacterium | reverse complement strand
CGAAAAGGAGCGCAAGAAGCTGCAGAAGAAGCTGCAGGCAGCTCCCACTTCGGCTCCAACCTCTCAAGCGGCCTCACAGCCAGCTTCTCAGCCTGCAGCTGCAGCTCTGAAGCCCACCGTGGGTGCAGAAGCTGACGCCACGAAGGAAGCCGCCACAAAGGAAGCCGCCACAAAAGCCCCTGCAAAAAAAGCACCTGGGGCGACTCCAACAGAGGCGGGCAAGAAGCTCGTGGCACCTATCGCGAAGAAGGTTGCAGCCAAGAAGCCTGCAGCCAAGAAGCCTGTGGCACCTGTCAAGAAGGCCATTCCAGCTGCTGCTAAAGCAGCACCAGCTAAAGCAGTTGCAGCACCTCTCAAGAAGCCTGAGGTCAAGAAGCCTGAGGCTGCAAAAGCTGCGCTTGCAGCACCCGCCGCGAAGAAGGCTGCAGACGTGAAGCTCAAGGCGCCCAAGCCAGCTCCCAAGGCCCCGGCGCCCGCAGCACCCAAGAGCACAGACAAAGCTGCTGAGCCCGCTCCAAAGCCTGCCAAGTAGCACCGACTCCGCGGGTGACTCCGTCGCCATCTCCCTTCATCCTTTGCGACTGAGGCCTGCCGCGCCATAATGCTGGCATTATGCCTCTTCTTCCCTTCACCAAGCTCCATGGCCTCGGTAACGATTTTGCCCTTTTCGATGGGCTAGACGTCGCGCTGCCCGCCTGGCTCACAGATCCCGAAGGGGTGCAGCAACTCTGTGATCGTCGCTTTGGCATCGGCGGCGATGGTCTGCTCCTACTCCTGCCATCCAACACATCTGCCCTAGGTCGAATGCGGGTACTGAACGCAGATGGCAGCGAGCCAGAGATGTGTGGCAACGGCCTGCGCTGCGTGGCGCACTATTTGGTGCAACATCATGGTGCCAGCGCTGAACGCCCCTTTCACGTTGAAACGGGCGCTGGGCTGCTCCCATGCCTTGTGGTCGAAGCATCGGTCGAAGGCGCACCATCAAGGATCTCCGTGGAGATGGGCAAACCTTCCCTGGAGCCAAAAGATCTCCCCATGGAAGCCAACGAGCCGCAGATCGACGTGCCTCTGAGCTGCGAAGGAAGGATCTTCACGGGAACCGCGGTGAGCATGGGCAACCCCCACTTTGTGATCTTCGAGGATGATCCGCGGGCGAATTTGCAGCAGCTTGCTCGAGATTTTGGCCCGGTCCTAGAACATCATCCAAGCTTCCCCAATAGGGTGAACGTGGAGTTTGTGCGCGTGCACAATGCTAGCGCCATGGAAGCGTGGGTCTGGGAACGCGGCACGGGGCTCACCCTGGCGTGTGGCACAGGAGCCTGCGCGGTAGGCGTGGCCGCCACCCTCACCAAGCGGGTTGGTCCTGGGCCTCTGTCGATCACCCTGCCTGGTGGAGATCTCGAGATCGTCGTGGCTGCTGATTTGTCTGGAGTCACCATGACGGGCCCCGCCGTGGAGAGTTACCGTGGGAAAGTGCCCATCGGGTCCTCGGGCCTGATCAGCCCAGGGCGACCAGCGATCCAAGCCCGCCAGTAAAAAGCCCACACTCTGCCGCTACAACTCCAGCGAAAGCAGAAAGGCGTCAGCGAAGAGCGTGCTGGTGATGGAGTGGCCGCCGATGGCAAGGGTGTCGCTGAAGGTGGCGACAATATAACCGTACGCTCGCATACGCTTTACCATAGCAGATATAATGAAGATCTGGGCAATGTCCCATAAATCTAACAACTCCCATTAGCGTGAGGGTATTTCGCGCGCTACACCAAAAACACCAAGCAAATCGGTGAAAATTGTTCAATGAGGGGGTTCATGGACGACCTACGTCGCGACGAGCGCCGCGTCCCAGTGCAATGGGCCGTGGACGTGCGGTCTGATGGATGGGGAGAAATCCTCAGCCTGACGGCCGGCAACGTGGCCCGTGGGGGGCTGTTCGTGCGCGCCGACAAACCTCCAGGCGTGGGTGAGCGTGTGATGGTCTCCATCACCTTGCCTGACCAAAACCGCGTAGAGCTCGCGGGCTTGGTGGTGCACGCCGAGGTGTCCCCTGGCGGCTTTGGCATACAATTCGACAGCCAGCACCAGCTGGAGCTGGAGTTGCTCTATGCGGCCGCCGCGGCACAATCATCCGCGGGAGAAGCCGCGGCCCTCCAAGACCACCCACTCTGGCCCGACGCTCACCTCTTAGGAGCATCTGGCCAGATTCCCACTATCGTCAAGCCCCTGCTCACACACCTCAGAGCCGGCAACAGGGCGCGCTGCATTGGCCTGGTCGCTCGAACGACGGGGGTGCGCCCCAACGAAGATGATCCCAGCGAAGTGGACGCGTCCATTCGAACCTTGCCGATCTTCGGTATCGACTTGGGCAGCGCCACCAGCAGCATCGCGTGGGTCACCAAAGAGGGGGTCCAGGTTCTGCCAACTAAGGATGGGCAAACGTTCATCCCCTCGGTGGTTTGCTATGCTGACGCAGGTCGGCCCGCCGTGGGCTGGGATGCCGTGGAGCTCGCCGCTTCCTTCCCCGAGCACACAGTCTTCGGGCCCAAGCGCCTCCTTGGACGCAAAGCAGGCGATGAGCGCACCCAGAAGCTGCTCAAAACAATGCTGGTGCCCCACGAGGCGGCGAGCAACGGCGAGCTGATCCTCGTCCCCGGAGGCGCCAGGCTCACGGCACTGCAGGTCTGCGCAGAGATCTTCCGGGAGTTAGCCGCCATCGGTCAACACGCCACCGGGGTCGCAGTGGCACGAGCTGTAATCTCCGCCCCGGCAAGCTTCGACGAGCAGCAACGCGCTCACCTGGAGTGCGCCGCTCGCTTGGCAGGGATCGACGTGGTCGCGCTCATCGAAGAGCCCGTCTCTGC
>JAFCZD010000001.1 GCA_019314525.1 Deltaproteobacteria bacterium | reverse complement strand
GTTCTCAACCCCTTGGGCGTGCCCTCTCGTATGAATATTGGGCAGATCCTGGAAGTACACCTGGGTTGGGCGGCGCGTGAGTTGGGCCAGCAGATCGACCGCTACCTGAAGGCCGAGTGGAGCCCTGAGGTCCTGCGGGAGAAGCTGAAGAAGATCTACTCGACTCCCCAAGCACACCAATTCATCGACTCTCTCGATGGCGAGGATGTGGGGCGCTTCGCTTCGAAGGTACGCGGTGGTGTGCATATGGCGACGCCTGTCTTCGATGGTGCGAAGGAGTCCGAGATCAAAGAGGCTCTTGATATGGGCGGTTTGCCCTCCTCAGGGCAGACAGTGCTCTTTGATGGCCGGTCGGGTGAGCCCTTTGATCAGGACGTCACGGTTGGTGTGATGTATGTCCTGAAACTGCACCACCTGGTGGATGACAAGATTCACGCCCGCTCCATTGGGCCCTACTCGCTGGTGACACAGCAGCCTTTGGGTGGAAAAGCCCAGTTTGGTGGTCAGCGACTGGGGGAGATGGAGGTTTGGGCGCTCGAGGCCTACGGCGCTGCTTACGCATTGCAAGAGTTCTTGACCGTCAAGAGCGACGATGTTGTAGGCCGCACCCGTATGTACGAGAGCATCGTTAAGGGTGAGCATGTGCTTGAGTCGGGGCTTCCCGAGTCGTTCAATGTGCTTCTCAAAGAGCTGCAGAGCCTCTGCCTCAACGTTGAGTTGGTCGAGGAGAGTGGGGGCGTACGAGAGCCTACCGCGCAGCCTTCTGTTGTACCGCCAGTGGCAGGGTATCCACGGGCGGGGCTGCCAGGCTTCTAACTCTAGCTCGGGTTAGGGTTAGGGTAGGTTTTGAGTCGAGACAACCCGCCTCTGGGCGGACAAATGGTAAGGGTTGACACGTGAAGGGCATTTTCGATTTCTTCGAAAGACCAAAAAACCCATTGAATTTCTCTGCCATTCGCATCTCGTTGGCAAGCCCGGAGAAGATCCGGGAGTGGTCCCACGGGGAGGTGAAGAAGCCAGAGACGATCAATTATCGTACCTTCAAGCCGGAGCGCGATGGGCTCTTCTGTGCCAAGATTTTTGGCCCGGTGAAGGACCACGAGTGCCTCTGTGGCAAGTACAAACGGATGAAACATCGAGGTGTCGTCTGCGAAAAATGCGGCGTCGAGGTGATCCAGTCCAAGGTACGACGGGAGCGCTTGGGGCATATCAGCCTCGCGACTCCAGTGGCGCATATTTGGTTCCTCAAGAGCCTGCCCTCCCGCATCGGCAATATGCTCGATATTACGCTCAAGGACCTCGAGAAGGTGCTCTACTGCGAGTCCTTCATCGTGATCGACCCGATGGAGAGTGGGCTCGTCCAGGGCGAGCTTGTGTCGGAGGAGCGCTATCAGGAGTTGACAGACCAACTCGGTGATGAGGCCTTCCGTGCTGAGATGGGCGCTGAGGCTATCCGTGAGTTGCTGGCGCAGATGCCCATCCCAGAGCTGGCTAAAGAGCTGCGCGTGGAGATGAAGGAGACCAACTCCGAGGCCAAACGCAAAAAGCTCGCCAAGCGACTTCGGGTGGTGGAGTCCTTTCGCGACTCTGGCAATCGCCCCGAGTGGATGATGCTTGAGGTGATCCCCGTTATTCCGCCGGATTTACGTCCGCTGGTGCCCCTGGATGGCGGTCGTTTTGCCACCAGTGATCTCAATGATCTCTATCGCCGGGTGATCAACCGCAACAACCGGTTGAAGCGGCTACAGGACCTCAACGCTCCCGAGATTATCATCCGTAATGAGAAGCGGATGTTGCAAGAGGCTGTGGACGCCCTCTTTGATAATGGCCGGCGTGGTAAGACCATCACAGGTCCGAATAAGCGACCCCTGAAGTCCCTCTCGGATATGTTGAAGGGTAAGCAGGGACGGTTCCGGCAGAACCTCCTTGGTAAGCGAGTTGATTATTCCGGCCGCTCTGTCATCGTCGTCGGTCCGGAACTGCGCCTGCACCAATGCGGTCTTCCCAAGAAGATGGCTCTCGAGCTTTTCAAGCCTTTCATTTACAACAAGCTCGAAGAGCGCGGGCTGGTCACCACTATCAAATCTGCCAAGAAGATGGTGGAAAAGGAGCGCCCAGAGGTCTGGGATATACTTGATGAGGTGATCAAAGAGCATCCGATCATGCTCAATCGTGCCCCAACGTTGCATCGCCTTGGCATTCAAGCCTTTGAGCCGATCCTCATTGAGGGCAAAGCGATCCAGTTGCACCCCCTCGTCTGCACAGCCTTCAACGCCGACTTCGACGGCGATCAGATGGCGGTCCACGTACCGCTGTCCATGGAGGCGCAGATGGAGGCGCGTGTGCTGATGATGTCAACAAACAACATCCTCAGCCCCGCCCATGGCAAGCCGATCATTCTTCCTTCACAGGATATCGTCTTGGGCCTCTACTATATGACCCGCGAGCGCGCGTTCGCGCGTGGTGGGTTGCGCATGGAGGATGAGGAGGGGACGGAGCCGCAGTCAGTCTTTGGCTCTTTTGAAGAGGTCATCATGGCCTACGATCACGGTGCTGTGGAGATCCACGCCGCGATCAAAGTGCGCCACCGAGGTGAGATCGTGCGCACGGCCGTGGGGCGTGTTTTGCTCTATGAGATCGTGCCCAATGAGTTGCCTTTTAAGCTGGTCAACCGGGTGATGGGCAAGAAACAGCTCACTGAGTTGATCGACCGCGCGGTGCGTGAGTGTGGGGAGAAGAAGACAGTTATCCTGGCGGATAAGCTACGCTCTCTCGGGTATGTGCACTCCACCAGAGCGGGTATCTCGATTTGCATCGACAACATGATCATCCCTATCGCCAAGCAGCACCTCCTGACTAAGGCAGGTGAGGAGGTGCGGGAGATCGAAGAGCAGTATGCTGAGGGTCTGATCACGGATGGTGAGCGTTACAATAAGGTAGTTGATATTTGGGCGCAGGTCTCTGAGCGTGTTGCTGAAGAGATGATGACCGAGATTGGTTCTGAGGAGGTCATTGACGAGCGCACGGGTGAAGCCAAGGAGATGCCCAGCTTTAACCCGATCTATATCATGGCGGACTCTGGAGCACGTGGTTCGGCCCAGCAGATTCGTCAGCTGGCTGGCATGCGCGGCTTGATGGCCAAGCCATCGGGGGAGATTATCGAGACGCCAATCACGACGAATTTTCGTGAAGGCCTCTCGGTGTTGCAGTACTTCATTTCGACTCACGGCGCCCGCAAAGGGCTGGCAGATACAGCGCTCAAAACCGCGAACTCAGGTTACCTCACCCGTCGACTCGTGGACGTGGCCCAGGACACGATCATCAGCGAGTACGATTGTGGAACCTTGGACGGCATCGAGATGCAGGCCTTGGTGGAGGGGGGCGAGATCATCGAGCGGCTTGGGGATCGCATCCTCGGTCGTGTGGCCCTCGACGATGTCGTGGATCCCATCACTGGGGATGTCTTGGTGGAGGCCAACGAAGAGATAGACGAAGATCGCGTGCGCATTGTGGAAGAGGCGGGTATCGATCGTCTCAAGATTCGCTCTGTGCTCACGTGTGAGACGCGTCGTGGGGTTTGCATCAAGTGCTATGGTCGCGACCTTGCTCGTGGCTATCAGGTCAATATTGGTGAGGCCATCGGTATCATCGCAGCACAGTCCATTGGCGAGCCCGGTACTCAGTTGACGATGCGTACCTTCCACATTGGTGGTGTTGGACAGGTTCGCCATGAAGAGTCGACATTGGAAGCGCGCTCTGAGGGCAAGGTGCGGTTCGATAACTGTAACACCGTTCCCTACACCACCTCTGAGGGGCAAGAGGTGTTGGTGGTGATGAATCGCCATGGAGAGGCTTTGGTGCAGGATGACTCGGGCCGCGAGCGCGAACGCTATGGTCTCGTCTATGGTGCGCACCTGACGGTGAAAGACGGCGATCGTGTGAAGACTGGCACTGTCCTCGCTGAGTGGGACGCCTTCGCCATGCCTATCTGCACTGAGGTTGGCGGGGTGGTGCAGTATAATGATGTGATCGAGGGTGTGAGTATGACGGAATCCCTCGACGAGGTCACCGGGCTCTCCCGTAAGCTCATCAAGGAGAGCATGGACCCAGATATTCGCCCAACCATTGGTTTGGTGGATGAGAATGGGGAGGTCGTGACACTGCCAGATAGTGACGCGGCGGCCCGATATCACCTGCCCATGGGGTCCAATCTTCGTGTCAATGAGGGGGATCAGATTGTCCCAGGGACGATCTTGGCGAAGATCCCACGCGAAACGACCAAGACGAAAGATATCACGGGTGGTCTCCCACGCGTCGCTGAGCTCTTCGAAGCGCGCAAGCCTAAAGAGCACGCCGTCATCAGCGAGATCGATGGTGTGGTGAGCTTTGGCAAGGATACGAAGGGTAAGCGGAAAGTCATTGTTACACCGGATGTTGGGGATCCCGCTGAGTACCTGATCCTCAAGAGCAAGCACCTCTCTGTGCGTGAGGGCGATCGCGTACGCACCGGAGAAGCGTTGATGGATGGGGCCGCCAACCCTCATGATATCCTGCGGGTCCGAGGCGAAAAGGAGCTCGCCAAGTACTTGGTGGACGAAGTCCAGGAGGTCTACCGGCTGCAGGGCGTGAAGATCAACGATAAGCATATCGAGGTGATCGTACGCCAGATGTTGCGACGTGTTCGGGTCATCGCAGTGGGCGACACCAAATTCGTGGTGGACGAGCAGGTGGAGAAGTGGGCCTTCGAGGAGGAGAACACGGCTGCGCTTGCCAAGGGTGGTGTGGCGGCCACAGGGGAGCCTCTGTTGTTGGGCATCACCAAGGCGTCGCTTTCCACGGAGAGTTTCATCAGCGCCTCTTCTTTCCAGGAGACGACGAAGGTGCTAACAGAGGCCGCAGTGCGTGGGAAGATCGACTACCTACGCGGTCTCAAAGAGAATGTGATCATGGGTCGGCTGATTCCTGCTGGTACGGGCTTGGAAGCTTATCAGCGGCTTAGCATCGATGTTGAGACACCAGAGGACAAGGAGGAGATCATCGTTACTCCTGTCCCGTCGGTTGTTGACACTTTGAGTACTGCACCTGCGCTTCCATCGGTGAAGTAGCGGGTCTTGACACTGGGTCGGGGAGCATGTAACTCCTCGGCCCAGCTCGTAAGAAGATCCCCAACGGGCGGGATACGGCTTGATGTGCGTATCCAAAGACGAGGTGAGCAATGGCTTCCAAGATTCGTGAGAAGATTCGACTGGTCTCTGAAGAAGGGACTGGCTACTTTTATACGACCACCAAGAACAAGCGGAATACGCCTGACAAGCTACGCTTCAAGAAATACGATCCCGTCGTGCGTAAGCACGTGTGGTTCAAAGAGGCGAAGATCAAGTAGCTCTCAGCCTCAAGTAGCTCTCAGCCTCAAGGAGCTCTCAGGCTCAAGTAGCTCTCAGGCTCGAATCCGTGGCGATGATCCTTTGCCCCAAGGGCTTCAAGCCTCGTGGGTATCGCAGCAGAGCAATCGATTGACAAAGAGGGGTTTGTCTTGGGCGTTCATGCTCAAGGCAGGGCCACCACGCAGATCGAGCTTCTGAGAGCAGCGCTTCGTCACATCCTCTGAGAGCAGGATCTCGCAGCCTGCTGCGATTTGTTGCAGCCGCTGTGCTATGTCTGCGGCTTCACCCACGATGGTCTGAACCATCCGCTTTTCGGAGCCCACATTGAGCACCAGGACGTCGCCAAGGTGCAGGCCAATTCCGGCGACGAGTGGCTCTTTGCCCTCTACCATTCGAGTGTTTATCATGCTGTCCAACGCTCGACAGAGCGACGCCGCAGCCATGACGATTGGGTCGCAAGCCTTCTCGCCGTTGATGGGGAAGTAGGCGAGCACGGTGGCACCCTGCACAGACTCTATCAGGCCTCCACAGGGGAAGATTGCGTCTCCGACGATGCTGATATATTCCGTGAGCAGGTCGGTTGCCTCGGCTGGGCTCATCTCCCGCAAATGAGTCTGAAAATCGCGGAGCCCGCAAGCAAGGATCACCACCTGACGTAGTTCGCCACTGGGCTGAATCTCACCTCTTCGTTGAAGCACTTTGTCCACAACAGCACGGCTGACGTAGCGTGAGAAGTTGCTGATGATGCGTTCCCGCTCGGTGACATCATCCAAAACGAAGAGGGTCGCTGCTGCTTGCCGATCAGCGCCAGGGAAGGTTTGACCGCGCAGGTAGACAGAGCACCGTTCGCCGCTGGCGAAAACGAGCCGCAATTTTCGCAGGCCCACCTCACCGTGCATGCGCAGCTGCTCGAGAAATTCATGGTAGGGCAGTCCATCAACGAAATGCATCACATCTTCAAGGGGACGATGGAGCACCTCCGCCGCCGAGACGCCGCTGAGCTGCTCCATGGCCTTGTTATACATCAGGATGTTGTGGGTTCCACGCTCTACGAGCACCAGGCCCGAGGAGATATTGTCCACCACGCGTGCTTTGAGGCGCTCAAGGTCTGCGAGCTGTGAGGTGGTGCTCTTCAGGCGCACCGCGAGGTCGCCCCGGAGTTGCCCAAGTTCGTCGTTACGCCGGCGGAGCACATCGTTGAGCTTGATCAAGCGTTGGTTGAAGCGTGAGAAGTAATGCTCAACCAGCTTGAGCAGCATTGGGATGATTCGGCGGTCCATCTGCCGCTGCATCTCAGCGAAGGTCGCGAGATCATAGGGCCCGGTTGCGAGCAGGGAGCGGCACTCCGAGATGGCGAGAAGAAACGCGCCAAGGAGCTCTGTGACGGAGAAGGCCTGTTCGGAGCGCTCATCGGCGAGTTTCTTGATGGGTTCGGGGAGTTCATCAAACCCCCCACCGATCACAATATCGAGAGCGATGCCCATCACTTTACGTACTTGGCCGATCAAGGCCTGAGGTTCTTGGGTGCGATAACGGGGGATGGCCCGTTGGAGATGCTTGACCGCATGCTCAGCGAGCTCATCCACACGTGCCCGAATGGCTTTGCCCATGTCCACAGTGGGGTCCTCTGGCGGCCAGAAGGGGGTGGTCATGCCCTCAGTGGGTCGGTCATCATCGGTGTAGACAGGCTGGGTGGGAATGGGGATGGTGGGGATGGTGGATTGCACGACGGGGGCTTCCCTGGGGGCTTCCCCGTGGGTGTCGGCCAGATCGATGCCCAGGCTTTCGGAGACCAGGTAGAGGTGGTCCATGACCTCTGAGACAGACTGATGACGCTCGTCCAAGGGCTTCTTCAGCATCTTCATCACGAGGAGTTCCAGGGGAGCCGGGACAGTCACAGGCTCATCAAGCTGCGAAAAGAGCGGTGGCTGCTTGTGGCGCTGTGCCTCGATTAAGTCGACGGCGTTGTTTGCGACGAAGGGTGGGCGGCCCGCCAGCAACTCATAGAGCACAATGCCAAGGCTGTAGATGTCGCTGCGGGGGTCGAGGGCGGTGAAGCTCGCCTGCTCGGGGGACATATACCATGGGGTGCCAAAGGCGATGCCCCCCGTGGTGATCGTGGAAAACTCGTCACCGTGTTTGTGTTCGAAGGCTTTGACCAAGCCAAAGTCGAGCACCTTGGCCACACCATTGGGCAAGATGCGGATGTTGGAGGGCTTGATATCTCGATGGATCAGGCCTGTGGCGTGGGTGGCGGCCAGGGCCGAGAGGAGCTGCGTTATCACCCGAAGAATGAAATCGACAGGGAGGCGTCCGCGTTCACGTAAGACCGCGCCTAGGCTCTGTCCCTCCAAGAATTCCATCACGAGATAGGCGCCAAGCTGAGGATCTTCTCCATAGTCGTAGATTTCCACCACGTTGGGGTGGTGGATGCGCGATGTCGCTTGGACTTCACGAAAGAGCCGCACTCGCATCTTGGGATCAGCGTGCAAGTCCTGATGGATGACCTTCAGCGCAACCCGACGCCCGATACGAAGGTTTTCGGCCTCGTAGACAGCCCCCATTCCCCCTTGTCCAGCGAGGTGCCCCAGCAAATACCGTTCATCGACCACGCTACCAGTGAGGCTCGATTCGCTCTGGGGGGCAATATCAATGCGTGGTTCAACGAGCGGCAGCTTGTGTTTTGGACACGAGCGGGCGGCTTCTGGGAACTCCCGGGCGCAGATCGGGCAGCGCTTCATGGGCGAATATTCCTTGATAGTGCAGTTTGGCGATGGTCGCAGAGGTGTGGAGGACTTGTCAAAGATCGTGTTGGCAATGGCGTATTTTGCCAGAACACGAGCGTTGTGGACCCTCTGAGTGTTCCCTTTTGCAACGCATCCCCTTTACAGGGACGACGATAGGTCTTAATGATGCTTGCCCTGAGAGGTTTTGCCTGCATTGACAACCCGTATTGGGGATGCAGAAGGTCAAGACCCTCAAGGTGAGGCCGTTTTCGAGCCAAGGTGCGAGCACCTCACGCCGACAACGCCAGGACGGAAGAGGACCGTGGCCCAAGCGCTGATCATCGTCGAGTCCCCTGCCAAGGCTCGAACCATCGCCCGCTTTCTGGGGGATGGCTATGTAGTGGAATCTTCCATCGGACACATCCGCGATTTGCCCACCAAGACGGCAGAGATTCCCCCAGCTCAGCGTAAGAAGTCCTGGGCTCGGCTGGGCGTGGATGTGGAGGGCGGCTTCAAGCCGATCTATGTTGTTGCGGGGGAGAAGAAGGCGCAGGTCAAGAAGCTCAAGGGCCTACTCGAGGAGGCGACCACTCTTTATCTCGCAACAGATGAGGATCGGGAGGGAGAGGCTATCGCCTGGCATTTGGTGGAAGTGCTCAACCCAAAGGTGCCTGTGAAGCGGATGGTCTTTCACGAGATCACCGAGCGCGCGATCAAAGAGGCGTTGGCTGAACCACGTGAGATCGATGGCCGGTTGGTGGCTGCCCAGGAGGCGCGGCGTATTCTGGATCGGCTCTATGGCTACGAGGTATCCCCCGTCTTGTGGCGCAAAGTGCGACCACGGCTCTCGGCTGGCCGTGTTCAGTCGGTGGCGACACGTCTCATTGTCGAGCGCGAGCGGGCGCGGCGCGCCTTCCATAGCGGGAGCTTCTGGTCTCTCAGCGGCACGGTGAGTTCACTCGCTGGCGGGAGCTCCTTCAACGCAGAGTTGCAGGAACTCGGCGGGCGACGTGTGGCCGTGGGCCGGCATTTCGATCCTGGCACAGGCGAACTCTCCGCTGCCGCCACCAGAGACGCAGTGCTGCGGCTTGATGAGGCTCTGACTGCGGCGTTGCGGCGCGATTTGAAGGGAGCGACCTTTGATGTCGCTGATGTGCAGCGCAAGCCCTTCACCCAGCGCCCCTACGCTCCTTTCATCACGTCGACTTTGCAGCAGGAGGCAGGCCGGAAGCTTGGGTTTGCTGCTAAGAGGACGATGCGGGCGGCGCAGCGCCTCTACGAGAGCGGCTACATCACCTACATGCGTACAGATTCCACCACGCTTTCACAGCAAGCGCTGACGGCCACACGCAACGCTGTGACTGAACTCTATGGTGATCAGTACCTGCCCGAAACCCCCCGCGTATACGCCAAGAAGGTCAAAGGCGCGCAGGAGGCACATGAGGCGATTCGACCTGCGGGCGATGCCTTTCGCTCCCCCGAGGGCTTGCAGCATGAGCTCGATCCTGAGGCATGGAAGCTCTACGATCTGATCTGGAAGCGCACCATGGCCTCTCAGATGAAGGACGCCAAGGGTGAACGCACCCAGGTCAAGCTACGTGTGGAGGTTGGCGCGGCCACCCTTGGCGAGGCTCAGGGCGTGTCCGGGCCAGCTCTCTTCTCCTCGTCGGGTAAGGTGATCAACTTCGCTGGCTACCTGCGGGCCTATGTGCGTGGCACAGACGACCCCGAGGCGGATCTCGACGATAAGGAACGCTACCTTCCAGCACTCGCGGTGGGTGAGAAGGTGCAGAACGAGACCCTCGAGGCCCGTGAGCACAACACCCAGCCCCCCGCGCGCTACACCGAAGCCAGCTTGGTCAAGATGCTCGAAGAGAAGGGGATTGGGCGTCCGTCGACCTACGCGACCATTATTCAGACGATCCAGGACCGTGGCTATGTTTGGAAGCAGGGCAACGCCCTGGTGCCAACCCTCACGGCTGCGGCGGTGATCAACCTCCTTGAGCGGCATTTCGGCGAGCTGGTGGACTATGAGTTCACAGCGCGGATGGAGAGCGACCTCGACGCCATCAGTGATGGGGAGAAGGAGTCTACTCCCTGGCTAGAGCGCTTCTACTTCGGCGAGGTGGGGCGTGATCATCACCAGAACGGTGCCTATGAGAATGGAGAAGGCGCCAAGCTCAGCAAGTCAGGGCTCAAGGGGATGATTGGCAGCGGCGTGGAGCATATCGACGCTCGTGACATTTGCTCTTTCTACCTTGGCGACCTCGAGGACGGCCAAAAAGTGTCGGCGCGGGTGGGGCGCTATGGGCCCTATTTGCAGGTGGGTGACACAGATCGCCGGGCCAATATCGCTGACGATGTGCTCCTCGATGAGCTCGATGTGGAGCAGGCCCAGGTGCTCTTGCACCAGGCTGCTCTCGCGAACCGTGAACTGGGGACAGACCCCGTCACGGGCAAGACCGTCTATCTCAAGAGCGGTAGTTACGGGCCCTATCTGCAACTTGGAGAGCCTGAGCTGACGCCCAAGGGCAACATCAAAAAGGGTGGCAAGCCAAAGATGGCCAGTGTTTGGCCAACGATGGATGTGGCGAACCTGACCCTCGAAGAGGCGCTCATTCCACTCTCTTATCCCCGCGAGCTTGGGCCTCACCCAGAGACCAAGGCGATGATTACCGCTCAGGATGGGCGCTTTGGCCCCTATGTCCAGATGGCCCATGAGGAGAAGCCCGAGACCCGGAGCTTGGAAAACCATGAGCAGCTGGTGAGCATTGATCTTGCTGGTGCTTTGGTGCTCTTGGCACAGCCGCGCAAGTCTCGACGCCGTGGCCAGGAGGCCTCCAAGGCACGTGAGTTGGGGCAGAGCCCAATCACCAGCCTCTCGATTACAGTCCGTGATGGTCGCTTTGGTCCCTATGTCACCGATGGACAGGTCAACGCGACGATCCCCAGTAATCGTGACCCTGAGAAGGTGGGGCTTGAGATGGCGCTGGAGCTGATCGCTGCACGCGAGCAGCGCATGCACGAGCAGGGCAAGGATCCGCGAGCGCCAAAGAAGAAGAAGGTTGCCAGCAAGAAGGCTCCAGCCAAGACGAAGGCTTCCAGCAAGAAGGCGCCAGCCAAGAAGAAGGCTTCCAGCAAGAAAGCACCAGCCAAGAAGGCTGCCAGCAAGAAAGCTGCTGCCAGCAAGAAGGCGCCAGCCAAGAAGTAGGGCGTCAGCCGCCAGAGGCTTAGGTCAGCGCTCCTTTAAGCGCGCACGATCGTTTTCACAGCCTCCACAGTGACCTTCTGTTGCTCTCCCGTTTCCAGGTTTTTCACTCCCAACGTCCCCGACGAGAGTTCATCCGCACCAAGGATCGCAGCAAAAGGCACTCCACTCTGCGCGGCGTATTGCAGCTGTTTGCCAAGCTTGACGGCGGCGGGGTAGGTCTCCACCCTCAAGCCCTCAGCGCGGAGTTGATGGGCCACAGCCACCGCGTCTTTGCTCTCCACACCGAACCAGCAGAGTAGCAGCTCAGGGCCGCCGGGTAAGGGGGGATACATCCCACGCTCTTGCATTACCAAGAGGATGCGCTCAAGACCAATGGACCCCCCCACGGCGGGGATGGGGTTTTTCCCGAACATGCCGATCAACTCGTCATAACGGCCCCCCCCCCCTAGGCTCCCAGCAAGGTCTTCGACAATGATCTCGAAGATTGGGCCCGTGTAGTAGCTGAGGCCACGAGCGAGCTCGGGGCTGAGCAAGGCGTGGGCTCCGGCGGGGGTCTGCTCGAGCAGCTCGAAGAGCTCCTCAAGCTCCGTGAGGGCGGCCTGACCGTCATCGTTGGTCACGCGCTCACGCAGCACGCTGAAGCGCGCGCTCTTCGATTTGCCTTGAGTCGCCTCTAGAAGCTGCAGGAGCGTCTCGGAGGCGTCCACCGCTACTCCGCGTTGGGCGAGCTCCTTGATCACACCCTCGTGGCCAATCTTGTCCAGCTTGTCTACAGCCACGAGCGCTGTTTGCTCTTTTTCGAGGGGGATCCGGGCGGTCTGGATCAGCGCCCGCAAGAGCCGCCGGTGGTTGATGCGTAGCTCGAAGGCGTCAAACCCAAGGCGCTCGAGGACTTGCGCGATGGCGGCCAGAGTTTCGGCTTCTGCCACCAGGCTCTCGGTGCCGACGACGTCGACGTCACATTGATAGAACTCACGGAAGCGGCCACGGCCTGGGCGATCGGCGCGCCACACGGGTTGGATTTGGTAGCGCTTGAAGAAGCGTGGAAGGTCTCGGTACTGAGCGACTACCCGCGCCAAAGGCACAGTGAGATCGTAGCGCAGCCCGAGATCGGCGAGGTCGGCTTCAGTAACATTCTCTTTGTCGAGGGCTCGCTTGAGGGCGTCACGGCGGTGCAGCAGACGGTAGAGCAGCTGGTCACCTTCATCGCCGTACTTTCCGAGGAGCGCGGTGAGGTTTTCGAAGGCCGGCGTCTCAAGGGGGACGAATCCATATTGCTCGTAGACTTCCTGGATGATTCCCACCACATAACGGCGGCGGGCGATATCCACGGGGAGGAAGTCACGGGTTCCACTGGGGGGCTTGGTGCTACCTTTGCTCATAGCGGGAACAAAGCATATTTTGGGATGAAGGGCGAGATCTGCGGTTTCGCTGTTGCTTGACTCTATCCTTTGCCCCAGTATGCTGCCTTCGATGAGGTCCGCGGTCGCAACTTTGTTATGTTTTTGGGCGGTTCTGGCGCAGCCCTCCTCCCCCTTTGCGCAGCAGACGCCGACGAACCCCGCTGTGGCCGCGCAGGCCTTTGCTGAGGGCCAGAAGCTCTACCGTACAGGGCGCTTTCATGAGGCTATCAAGGCGTTCAGCCGCGCGCAGAAGCTCGCCGCTCATGGCTCGACGCTCTTCAATTTGGCGCGTTGCTACGAGAACCTCTCCGAGCCTGCCCAGGCCATCAAGTTCTATGGTCAGGCGCTGAAGCTGACCAAGATCCCCTTACAAATGAGCGATATCCGCGCACGCATCATGCGCTTGAAGCAATTGCCCACGCGGGTTTTTGTCAGCAGCGAGCCGCCAGGGGCGACGATTTGGCTCGATGATGGCGCCACCGCAGCTGGCAAGACCCCAGCGGTGCTCAAGGTGGTGGCGGGGGCCCATGTTGTGCTCCTACGCCTCCCCGATTTTGAGCTCGGCGCGCAGCGTTTCGAGGTGTCTGTGGGCAAGGAGCACACGGTGCACCTCAAGCTGCGAGGGCGCGTCGTGCAGGGCGACCTAACATGTCTGACTCCAACGTCCATCTCCGCCAAACCTTGCCCACGCTGTCGTGAACCACGGCTCATCGAGTTTTCCGGCCCGCACATGCACTTCACGACCCTGGGCGGCTTCCTGATCGGCAAGGAGCTTGGTATTACCGGTGGGCTTGGGGTGCAGATCGCCGCGACGATCGATCGTTGGCGCTTTGGCCTCAATGTCCAATATATGCCGGTGAATCCAGCCGATATCGGCACCCTCGCTGGCACTGACACCTCCACGAGCTTCACTATGGCTCAGCTCGATGTGGGCTGGGTCTTTCCCTTTGGCAGGTGGCAGCTTTACAGCACAGCTGGTGTGGGGGGCTACCTCTACCGGCTGAACCATGACGATCCCGACCCAACAGTGCCCGTTCTTACCCGTGAATCGCGGGGCTTCATGTGGGGGGTGGCGGCTGGCGCCGAGGCGATGATCACCTCATGGCTTTCCTTAGGCATAGGCATACGGTTGGGGGTGATGCATGGGAATATGATGCAACCCAAAGTGGTCGAGGTTCCTGTGGGCACCGAGACAGAGTTGAAGCTCGAGCCATTGGAAGAGTCGGGGCATTTTCCCTATGCTACCTTGTGGGGCGGGATTAACTTCCATCTCTAGGCGTTCGTGGCGTAAGTCGCGAACCGGCGTCATCTAGCGCATGGCACAGAAGAGCGACAGCAAGGTTGACACAGAAACGGGGGCAGCCGAGAACTCGGCCTCCCCGCTCCGCGTGGCCACCGCAGCCGCGGCGCGTCCCTTGCGTGGTCTTCACTCTGAGTTGTCTCTCACCACACCAGACGTTGGGCTCGACGAGACCCTAGCCGCCACGCCGGATCCAAGGGCAGCCTTTGACTCTTCTGGAGAGGAGACGGGAGCGATCTCCAGCGACCATGGCGGCCTTGAGGGCAAGCGCCTCGCCGATCGCTACAGTATTGTGGAGCTGATCGGTCGTGGGGGCATGGGCAATGTGTACCTTGCTCGCCATGACCTCCTCGAGAAGACTGTCGCGATTAAGGTGCTGCGGGAGGAGCTCGCTACAAGCAAAGAGGCCCTCTCACGTTTTCATCGTGAGGCAGTGGCGGCGGCCAACATCGGCGATCCCCATATCGTGGAGGTCACAGATTATGGCTTCACCGCAGACGGTGATGCCTTCTTGGTGATGGAGCGGCTCGAGGGCCAGGACCTCCGGCATCTTCTGCGCAGTGAAGGGGCGCTCCCAGCGGGGCGAGCTGTGGCTATTGCGCGACAGGTGCTGCGAGCCCTGCGGGCTGCCCACGAAAGAGGGATCGTTCACCGCGATCTGAAGGCTGAAAATATCTTCCTTTGTCAGCGTGAGGGGGCCGATTTTGTCAAGCTGCTCGACTTTGGTATCAGCAAGCTGCGGCGAGCGCCTGAGGGTGACGATGGCTCGCTCACCGCCACCGGCATGGTGTTGGGCACCCCCCAATATATTTCGCCAGAGCAGGCCCATGGTGAGCCGGATATCGATCAACGAGCCGATATCTATGCCATGGGTGTGATCCTCTACGAGATGCTCACAGGCCAGCTACCCTTCAGCGGAGAGTCCGCCTTTGCGGTGATGATGAAGCATGTCCAGGAGGAGCCCGAGCCGATTCACCTGCGACGGCCTGACCTCGAGGTCTCTGAGGCCCTTGAGCAGGTAGCGCTCAAAGCCATGAACAAGGTCAGAGACGACCGTTATGCTACAGCCCAGATGATGCTGGATGCTCTGCCGCCCACCATGGCTTTGACGGGGGGCTACGAGTCCATGGGCACCGGCGCGGTGCCCGAAGCTGGGCTCGTTTGGCGTTACGCGCGAAAATGGGCTGCGTTGGTCTTGTTGGTCGGCTTGGGCGTGGGTGCTGCGGTGATGTTGAGGGAGGGCCCATCGCCTGTGGTCGTCAGTGAGCCTGGCGCTGATGCCAGGGGCGGTCTGAATAATCGCTTGGTGACCCTAGACACCGTTGCGAGAGCAGCTATCAAGGACACAGGAGCCGTCAGAGAGGGGGGTCTTGACCAAGCCGCCATCGCGGTGATTCGGGTCGAGGTCTTCACCTCCCCCCATCGTTCCAGGATTTACCAGGGGAAGACGCTCCTGGGCAAGGGCAGGGTGGCGTTGGAGGGGCCTAGGGGGGGGCGCAAGACGATCACTATCCGAGCCTCCGGCCACCACACCCAGACCAAAGAGATCCGTTTTGATCCGAAGCAACCCCGCTTGCGTATACGTTTGAATCCCATTCGTTCGCGTCCTTCCAAGACACGCGAAGATATAAAGGGAAATCCATACAAATAGTGACGGGGTGGGGTTGACGCCTCGCATAACGAGACTTACCAATGAGCTGCTAGTACTCACCTCGGGCGAGTGGCGAAGGCTCTTGGGCGCCCCCCGATACCGACTCTGAGCAGTACACTCTAGACCTTCGCGGCGTAAGTCGTGAACCAAGAGAAACGTCATCTAGGACATCCACAACGTCCCGAGGGGCGGAGGAGGACTCATGAAGGTTCGGCCATTGCACGATCGTTTGATAGTCCAGCGTCTTGCTGAGGAAGAGACCACCAAGGGGGGTATCATTATCCCCGACGCTGCCAAGGAGAAGCCCGTCGAGGGTAAAGTCATCGCCGCGGGTAGCGGCAAGATCCTGGAGAACGGCGACGTGCGCCCGCTGGATGTCAAAGCAGGCGACCGCATTCTTTTCGGCAAATATTCCGGCACCGAGATCAAAATCGAGGGCGAAGATCACTTAATCCTGCGCGAGGACGATGTCCTTGGCGTGGTCGAGAACTAGGAGTCTGATATGGGCGCCAAACAAATCGCTTTCGACGAGACGGCTCGTAACTACATGTTGAGCGGTGTCAACATCCTCGCCAACGCCGTGAAGGTTACCCTGGGTCCGCGTGGTCGGAACGTCGTGCTCGACAAGAGCTGGGGCTCTCCCACCATCACCAAAGATGGTGTGACTGTCGCTAAGGACATTGAGCTCGAGAATAAATTCGAGAATATGGGCGCGCAGATGGTCAAAGAGGTCGCCTCCAAGACCTCCGACGTTGCTGGCGATGGCACCACCACCGCCACCGTGCTCGCTCAAGCGATCTTTCGCGAGGGCATCAAGCTCGTCGCAGCAGGCCACAACCCGATGGACATCAAGCGGGGCATCGACGCTGCCGTGGGGCAGGTCGTCGAGCAATTGAAGAAGATGTCCAAGCCTACTGAGGGCAAGGCTGACATCGCGCAGGTTGGCACCATCAGCGCCAATGGCGAGCAGCTTATCGGTGACATCATCGCCGACGCCATGGAAAAGGTGGGCAAAGAGGGCGTGATCACGGTTGAAGAGGCTAAGTCGATGGATACCACTCTCGACGTCGTCGAGGGCATGCAATTCGACCGTGGCTACCTCTCTCCCTATTTCGTGACGGACTCTGATCGGATGGAGGTCGTGCTTGAGGACGCCTATATCCTGATTTACGAGAAGAAGATCTCCAACATGAAGGAGCTGCTGCCCGTCCTTGAGGAGGTCGCCAAGTCTGGCAGGCCGATGTTGATCCTTGCTGAGGATATCGATGGCGAGGCCCTCGCGACTCTCGTGGTCAACAAGCTGCGTGGCACCCTCAAGGTGGCTGCTGTCAAGGCCCCAGGCTTTGGCGATCGCCGCAAAGAGATGCTCACGGATATTGGGATCCTTACGGGGGGGCAGGCCATCACCGAAGATCTCGGTCTCAAGCTCGAGACTGCTACCCTCAAGGAGCTGGGCCAGGCCAAGCGCATTACCATCGACAAAGATAACACCACGATCATCGGTGGCAGCGGCGTGAAGGCTGATATCAAAGGTCGCGTCGAACAGATTCGCCGTCAGGTGGAGAACACCTCCTCAGACTATGATCGCGAGAAGCTCCAGGAGCGTCTCGCCAAGCTCGTGGGCGGCGTCGCCGTGATCAAAGTGGGGGCGGCCACCGAGACTGAGATGAAGGAGAAGAAGGCACGCGTTGAAGATGCAATGCACGCCACACGCGCAGCTGTTGAAGAGGGCATCGTGCCTGGTGGTGGAGTGGCGCTCCTTCGGGCGCAGGCGATCCTGCTGGACACAAAGGTCGATGAGGTCCAGCGTGCAGGGCTCGAGATCGTAGCGCGGGCGATCGAGGCGCCAGCCCGAGCTATCGCAGAGAACGCTGGCATCGAGGGCTCCATCGTTGTGCAGAAGATCAAAGAGGGCAAAGGCGAGTTTGGCTACAACGCCGCCAGTGGCGAGTACGTTGATATGGTCAAGGCCGGCGTGATCGATCCCACCAAGGTCGTTCGCAGCGCGCTGCAAAACGCCTCTTCAGTGGCAGGCTTGCTGATCACCACTGAGGCGATGATCGCTGACATTCCTGAAGAGAATAAGGCTGATGCTGGTGGTGCCGCTGGTGGCATGGGTGGCATGGGCGGCATGGGCGGCATGGGCGGCATGGGCGGTATGATGTAGCCTGTTGACTCTCGCTTGTTCTGCATGTTCCTGGCCCGCCTCCACCATTTGGGGGCGGGCCTTTTATTTGGGTCGCACCGCGCTACCATCGGGTTCGTGACGAGCCGCTCTCTGAACGCCGGGCTACTTGGTTGCGCCTTGTTGGGCGCCTATACAATCGTCCTCCTGTGGGTTGACGCGCCGGCTCCCCCGCGCATCCTTCTTGAGCCAACAGGCGCACGCCTCATGGGCCATAGACAGGCCCACCTCGCTATCAACGGTCACCCCTTTGGCTACCAGAAGGGACACTCCCGAAGCGCCCAAGGGGGGGTGCAGCTCGCGCTTTGGGAGTTTCCCTATGTGGGCCGCCCCGCCTCACGGGTAGCCCATCGCTTCCCTGTGCAAGCTCAAAGCCGAATCTGGATGCGAGAGGCCCTGCGGCTTGAGTTTCTTGTCGCAGCTCTCGATGATGGCAAGGAGGGTGGAGAGGATCTCGTGGAGGTCTTGCGGCCCGCGCTGCGTCGGGCGCTGCTCCATCACCTTGGTGAGCTTCCTTGGCTGGAGCGAACGTTCCTCGATCTGTTGGTTGGAAGCCTCGGAGCGGTGGGTCTTCGTCTTCGTATGGAGTCTGGCGCTCTGCGTATTCATGCCCAAGTGACCTTTGTCAACGATGGGCAGCCCTTGCTGATCGATGCTCACGCTCGCGTCGCGGTCAGCTTGCGGAGCCACCGCCCACTCCTTGTCGCCGAGGAGGTGGTGACGCTGGTGGAGGCGCCCGAACATCACAAGGACAAGAGGTGGTTTGGTCTACCCAAGCTCAGAGCGCGTGCTGCGCGTGGCATCATCGCGCGTTATGCCCCTGCTCGCATTCGACGAGCGGTGGCCCAAGCTCTGAGCGAGTTGCAGTCGCTCCTCACCACCTTGGCTGATAGCCGCACCACCTTGCATCTGGCGGGCATGCCTTTGGCCGCGAGGTGGCGGCTCTCAGCCTTGGAGGTGGAAAGGCGGTCCCTGCGGGTTTCTTTTGATATTGGCGTTGAGGAGGAGGGGCGCATGGGTCCTGTGGGCTGGAGGGACCTGTCCCGCTGCAGAGCTGGTCACTCCACAGCGCGCGTTGGGATCTCCACGGGTTTGATCAACGGGCTCTTGGCCCGACTTTGGCGCCAAGGTGCCTTCCATCGCGTCACTGATGGGCTGAAGCTGTCTTCGCTGCTCTCCAAGGAGCTGGCAGCGCTGGTGAGCTTCGAGGTCGCCAGCGCGTGCCTGCAACGCCCACCTGCTTTGATTCGCACACCTGGTGGTTGGTCCTTGGCGGTCTCGCCGCTACGGCTGAAGTTGAGTGAGCTTGGCCCATCCAGCGGGCGCCTTCCCGCTGTGGTGGATCTTCACGGGTGGGCAGGGCTTCGTTTGCGCATGGGGGCTGGAGGGGTGTTAGGTGTTGGTTTTGAAGCACGAGAGCTGGTCTCCACATGTGGCAGCGGTCAGGTGGGCGACCCACTGCGCCCCTGTCTCGAGGGCCTTTCGGGTTTGGCGCGCCGCTGGTTGTTGGCCCAGGGCGTGATAGAGCCAGGGCTGGCTCTGGGCACGGCTTGGAAGCAGAAGGTCACGCTTGGAGGAGAGTTGGGGTTGGGCATGCGGGCCCGAGCCCAGAGCGTGCACCTGGACGCTGATGTGAAGGGTGTTGTGATCTGTGGTGGTGTGGCCTGGTCTGAGTGAAGCTTCAGGCCCGTAAGAACTTGAGGTCGATCTGTCCCAAGAGTGAACCATTACGCCGCAACTCGATGATGTAGGCGTCAGGGCTGAGATCACTAAAATCGGCGACTCCATCGCGGATGCGTACTGAGCGTTCGAGTTTGCCACGGCGCTTGAGGGTCGCCCGCCCATCGTCAAGGGGGCATCCTGCGACCTCAAGGGAGAGTCGTAGCTCGATGGTGTCCCCGAGACCATCGACTTGGACGAGCACATCGCAGTCATCGAAGCGTTTCTTTAGCTCATAGAGGTAGCTCTCCTGTTGTTCAGCGGCCGCTCCCCGGGTTGCCAGGGCAACCTGAGGGAGCAATGAGGGTTCGTCGCCGCCACGCAGGAAGGTCAGCAGTCGGTGGGCTCCAGAGGTGATGGCAAAGACCAGATGGGCTACCTGGTTTTGGGCCTGACCCGCCACAGGCTGACCCTTGAGCTGATCCTCCGCAGGCTGACCCTCCGCAAGCAGACCCGCCACAAGCTGGCTTTCGGCGGGGTGGGCTTGGAAGCCGCACTCGGTCAAGGCTTCACGCAAAATTCCCACTCGATCGCTGCTGAAGGGGTGTTCGGCGAGCTGTGCTTCAAAATGTTGGGAGTCCTCAGAGGAGAGTTCGCCATCGATATAGAGCAGCAGCTCCTCGTCCGTAGGCTCATCGACGCAAGGTGCTGGCAGCGGCCGGCCTGGCCGAAGTGGACGGGCGGCGCGCAGCAGGTTTCCAATCTCGAAGTCGACGCTATCGCGCTGTTGTGAAGTCATTTTCTAACCCGTTGTGCTCGCTACAGTTGATACGCTGCTCTGAACCCTTTCTTCCCATCGCTCGTTCCCTGAGAAGTCGCTTCCTCTTTCACAGGGGGTCGCGGCTGGTGCCGCGAGCTATGAGGAGCTTGCTCAGGTTGGCCCGTACCTTATTCTTACGGCTGTAGACGGTGTTGACGTTGATACCAAGTATTTCAGCAATCTCAGTCGGTTCGAGCCCCTCACCATAATAATAGTGCACAAAGATCTGCTCGCCAGGAGAGAGCCCGGCGATGGCAACATTCATCGCGTTGAGTTGCTCATGTTTTACCGCAGTGTCCATGGGAGACGGCGCCGGGTCTGGAGCTTCCGGGATCGAGTGATCAGGATCGTCCAGAGATAGGTGCACGGGGGCTCGGCGCCGTAGGGCGTCATGGGCGGTGTTGGTAGCGATGAGCCCTACCCAACTCGAGACTTTATAGCCACGGTCTGGATTGTAGGCTTTGAGCTTCTTGTAGTCGTCGCGCACCAGGTCGAGGCAAACCGTGTTGACGATATCCTCCAGGTCCTCAGGCGTCGTCGTGGCTGTGTAGCGGTGCAGCACCTTGCGTACGCAGGCGATGATCAATCGATCGTAACGGCGGTAGAAACGGAGCCACGCCCCCGCTTTGCGGTGGGTCACCGCTCGCAGCAACAGCAGCTCTTGTTGTTGATCACTCACCTTCACGGGGGTAGGTCAGCATAACTTGGCTCTTTTGTCAGGTCCACTCTGAGTGGGCATGTGATACATTTGGTGAGGCCTTGAGTGCGGGGTATCCATGATGGCTGGGCGATCATATCTGCTGTTGGTGCTGGTCTTTCTCACAGCCTGCTCACACATTGGGTTTGATGGTAGCCACGTCGACGTTGGCGTCCATCTAGACATCAGCCTCGATGGTCAAGGGCCAACGGATAGCAGCCTGGACGGCAGCCAAGTGCCCTTGGACATGGCCCCCGATAGCAGCGTTGACGTGATGGTTTGCACGTTGCCCTCTCCAACCCTACCTGCTCCACCCAGCGCTCCCTTCGGTGGGGTCTCCTTACTCACCTCGCTCAATTCTCCAGCCTCAGAAGACGACCCCACGCTCACGGCAGACGAATTGGAGATCTATTTCGAGTCTAACCGTGGTGGCACTCCGCAGCTTTGGCGTTCTGTGCGTCGTGATCCGACCCTCTCTTGGCCTGCGCCTGAGCTTGTTGCTGAGCTGTCAACGACGCGAGCCAATACGCCACGCCTCTCCCGTGATGGTCTGACGCTCTATTTCGCAGGTGTCGGACCAGGAGGCGATGAGGATATCTTCGTGACAACCCGTGCGGACCGTACGAGTCCATGGCTGGATCCTGTGCGGGACGAGGCGCTTTCGAGCGAATTTTCTGACACAGGCGCGGTCCCGTTCTTGGAGGAATCAGGCGTCGAAGCCCGAGGCCTGGTGTTCTACAGCTTGCGCCCTGGAGGGGCAGGGGGTGGCGATCTTTGGATTACCTTTCGCACCACTGGCGTAAGCTGCCACCTGTGGTCGCCCGTGCTGCCCCTGGTGGGGCTCAACACTCCTGTGAGCGAGGCCAACCCATGGATTCGCAATGATGGGTTGGTGGTCGTGTATCAGACGGGCGGTGATCTCTTCATGGTGACAAGACCCGATTTGACTTCAGCGTTTGTTGCACCCCAAGCGCTCACCGAGCTCAACACTGCGGCCAATGACGACGACCCATGGCTCAATGACGCGCTCACCAAGATCTACTTTTCCAGCCCGCGCACGGGGAACGCCGAACTCTATTGGGCATCACGTTGAGCATGAGATCGCTTACAGGCATTCTGTTGTACCTATGGTAAACTGAGTGAAGCTATTGTGTTCTAACCAACAAAAGAGGCAGATATGGCAGATGAGCAGAAGAGGAGCCGCAAAAAAATCGTCCCCCTCACGTTAGAAAACGCGCTCACGGTAGAACGTGAAACCCTCGGCACCAATGCACCTGTCGCCCTTTATCGATTGGTGCGTCTCGTAGCCCTCGAGGAGATCCTCGGCACTGGCGCCAGCGCTATGGCTTACCTCGCTGGTAAGCGTATGGGTAAGGCGCTGGGGCTACCCACTGTCGAAGACTTCCTCAAGCTCTGTAAAGATCTGAGCCTTGGTGTCATCGAGGTGCCTTTTATTTCCGACACCGAGATCAAGATCGATGTCTACGAGTGTGTCACCTGCTCTGGCATGACCCCTGTGGGGCGCACGCTCTGCTCTTTCGAGGGAGGCCTCATCGCGGGTGTATTCGAGGGGCTAAAGAAGCGACCCGTGGTTTGCAAGGAAGTGTCCTGCATTGGGGGCTTAGGACACAACGCTTGTGGTTTCGAGGTCACCATTCGCGAGTGATCGCTGGGCTCAAGGCGGCGGGCGGCGTATGATCGCTCGTGTGTCGCGTGTTGGCCATAGGGTTGTTTCTGTTGGTAGCCCCAGCTTGGGTGCATTCCTTCGCCTGGGCCAAGCCACGTGTTGGGCTATCGCTGGAGCTTGGGCCTGAGCTCGATACCAACCCTGCCCGGGTCACGGGCGACGATCTCGACCAGAGCTATGCCGGTAGCCGGCAGACCGCCGCGCCGCTTCTTCGCGTTGTAGGGCATGGCGAGCTTTCTCTGCGCCTTGGGAAGCACCTGTTCACCTTGGGCTATGGCGGTGGGGGAAAGCTCTACCTTAGCGATGTGGGGCGTTTGGCAGACGAGCTGGTGCAGCTTGCCCGTGCTGGCTGGAACGCACGATTGAGCCCCAGCGTCGCCTTTGGTGTTGTTGGGCGCTACTATGATGCGTTCCTCCGCGAGCCAGAGGACTGCAATACGCCAGAGATCCCATGCCCGCCACGCCGTGACTTTCGTAGCTTTGATGGTGGACTGGAGTTGGGGGTCATGGCGCTCCCAGGGCTGCGGGCGCTCGCACGGGTGGGATATTCCGGGCTCGAGTTCAAGCCAACGGCGGCGTTCAGCTTCCACAGCGGCTTTTTGGGTCTGGAGCTTCGCGGTGACACCTCCACAGGTCTTGGCGATGCCATCGTCGATTGGTCCATCAGCGCCTCTTATCGCGCTGCGGCACGTCGCTTCGGTGGTCTGGCGCAAATCCCTGCCCCCTGTGGCGACGCAGGCTCTGACGAATGTGCCATTGACAGCGAGGAGCAGCGTTGGGACCTCTCACACCGCATGCGGTTGGAGGGGGGCTACCTGGGTGCAGCTGAACTGCGTCTGTGGTACGCCGTCGATATCAACCGCTCCAATAGCTTTGGCGAGAGTTTCTTACGCCATGGTGTTGGGATCCGCTACACCACGGTGCTGGTATGGGATGTCTACCTGACGGTCACAGGGGTGCTTCAGTTTTCACGCTTTGCAGACCCTCTTTATGCTCGCTTGGCCAGTCAGGCCTTCGTTGATATCGAAGCCGAAAACCGCTCGCGCTTGGTGCTGCATCTCGGGCGAGACCTCGGGGCCGGGTGGAGCGTTTCATTGCGTCATTCGCTCTATGTCAACGAGTCTGCGACGACGAGCGAAGGTCGCCCTTTGCCAGGCTTTCTCCGCCAGACCCTGTTTTGCGGGTTGCGCTACGAATATGGCACATGACTATGATTATCAGCGTGCCAGCGAAAGGAAAGACATCCATGGCTGCCAGTGAGATCATCCTCGTCAATATCTCGGGTGAAGACCGACCCGGCGTGACCTCGGCCATCACGGCCATCTTCGCCAACCACCACGTCAACATCCTCGATGTTGGTCAAGCAGTGATTCATGACACCCTCTCGTTGGGGTTTCTCATCGAGCTCCCAGCGACAGAGGAGGCGTCTCCAATCCTCAAGGAGTTGGTCTTCAAGGCCTACGAGTTGGACATCAAGATCAACTTCACGCCCACCAGCCATGACGACTACCACCAATGGGTGTCGGGGCAGGGTAAGGCGCGCTTCATCATCACGATGCTTGGACACAAGCTCACCGCCCAACAGCTGGCTGAGGTGACATGCGTGATTCATGAACATGGCCTCAACATTGACTTCATCTCCCGGCTCTCTGGTCGTATTCCGCTGGAGGAGAGCGACAAGCCTTCACGGGCTTGTGTCGAGCTCTCTGTGCGCGGGGAGGTGAACCATGAAGAGATCAAGACACGCTTGATGGATATCGCGCATCGACTGCGTGTAGACATCGCCTTTCAAGTGGACAATCTCCATCGGCGCAACCGCCGCCTCGTTTGCTTTGATATGGACTCCACGTTGATCCAAGCGGAGGTCATTGACATCCTGGCAGATGCCGCTGGAGCCGGTGAAGAGGTGAGGAAGATCACCGAGGCTGCCATGGCTGGGGAGCTCGACTTTTCTGAGAGCTTCCGTCGTCGTGTGGCTTTGCTCGAGGGGCTCGAGGAGTCCAGGCTGCAGCAGATCGCCGAGAGCCTGCCCCTCACCGACGGTGCTGAGCGCTTGGTAACGATGCTCAAGCAGCTTGGCTACAAGACGGCGATCCTCTCGGGCGGGTTCACCTTCTTTGGCCGCTATCTGCAGCGCAAGCTCGGCATTGACTTCGTGCACGCCAACCAGCTGGAGATCAGGGAGGGCAGGCTCACAGGTAAGCATGTGGGCGCCATCGTTGATGGTCAGAAGAAAGCTGAACTCCTGCAGTTCATCGCCCAGCAAGAGGGGATCGAACTTGAGCAAACCATCGCTATCGGTGATGGGGCTAACGATCTCCCCATGCTCAAGCTCGCGGGGCTAGGCATCGCCTTCCACGCCAAGCCCGTGGTTCAGCAGAACGCCGAGCACGCGCTCTCCACCTTGGGCCTCGATGGTGTGCTCTATTTTCTCGGTTTTCGCGATCGCGACGTGGTGACGACACCCTGAAGAAAGGCAGCACGTTTCAGCGCTTCTTGTTGTGGTTCCTTTTCTTCATGCGCTTGCTCTTCTTCATGCCCTTGTTCTTTTTCATGCTCCGTGCCTTTCGCTCCAAGGCCGCGGCTTGCGCCGAGAGGCTCCTCGCCAGCTTCGCTAGCTTCTTCTGGGCGAGCTTGAGAGCGGCGAGCTTCTGGGCGGTGGTACCCCTGAGCTTTCCCGAGAGGGCCTGGAGCGTCGCTGCATCGAGCGAGCGTGCCATGGGCGTTGGTGCCGCTTCGCTCTCGCCCGTCACACCCACTGCAGAGGGGTCAGGAGCTCGGCCACCCTCTGGTGCCCCATTGAACTTGGCAGCGGAGTCATAGTCCCGGCTCTCCGAGGTATCATCAACTGAGGACGGAGGCGGCACCGTGGTGGGTGGCGTGGTGGTGGCTGTCCCAGCTGCACGCGTGGGTGCACGACGTTGGCCGCCCATGCGCCGGGTAGATTGTTCAACGAAGGGGGTGTCTTGTGCTGCGCGGCCATGCCGCTTGAGCTTCGCGCGGCGCCCAAGGCGAGTGATGTGTCGGCCGAGGGCGCGGATGCGGCGCTCTAGTTTTTCTTCTGAGTCCTTGAGCAGGTCTGCTTTTTCTTCGAGGTCCTCAGGACTGTCCAAGGGGTTGGTCTTGATGCGAGCGATGAGGCGGCCTTCGCTGCTGTGTCTCCTCGCCAGCTTGCTGTGCCGCTCCGCCCAGCGCTCTCGGCTGGTCGCGTTGGGGGCAGCACGGATGGCCTGCGCATAGAGGGCGAGGAGCTTGTCCCGCTGGTTGTTGAGCCTTTGCTGAAGAGACGTGAGGCGGTTGGCGAGCCCTTGGCTCGATCGCAGCGCCGTTTTGAGCTGGAGGTCGCGGGTGACACTGCGTGGCTGTGCTTTGAGCCGGGAGATCCGCTTGCCGTGTTCCTCCAGCTGTCCCTCGAGACGTGTGCGGTGAGCAGAAAGGAGCCCATGGCGCTTTTCGAGGCGTGCAACCCCATCGCCCAGGTCTGCCAATGCAGTGGCGGGGAGCAGCAGGGCGGTGAGGAGCAATAGTCGTGCGTTCAACATCTTGAGGGGGAATTCTGCAAGCTTCATGCCTTCTTGGCTATTGGGCGTGAGTCATAAATGTTGGGCACTTAAGAGGGGGCGACAGGGTCACCGATCTCAGAAATTCGAGGGGGCCTCAGAGAAGAGCCGGCGGACATGTCATGAAATCCCATACTTTTCTAGCTTATAGTAGAGGGCGCTGGTTTTGATGCCCAGCTTGCGGGCGGTCTCTGTTTTGACCCCGTTTGCTTCCTTGAAGGCCTTGACGATCAATTGTCGTTCGAGATCTTCGAGGATTTCTGGCAGGCTCGTCTGCTCTTTGGGCAGCGTCAAGCCCGAGCGTCTGGCATCACCTACAAGCTGCTGAGGTAAGGCATCAACGCCAATGGAATTGCCGTCGGCGAAGACCAAGGCCTGTTCAATCGCATTTTCCAACTCGCGAACATTTCCTGGCCAGCCATAGGTCATCAAACGGGCGAGGGCCTCATCGTCGATCCCGGAGACCTGGGGGTTGGTGTGTGGTGCGAGCTTGTGGATGAAGTGTTTCGTCAACAGAGCAATGTCATCACGTCGCTCTCGCAGCGGAGGGACGATGATGGGGATTACGTGTAATCGGTAATAGAGGTCCTCGCGGAAACGTCCCTGGCGCACTTCTTCCGCCAAATCCTTGTTGGTGGCGCTGATCAGCCGCACGTCGACGTGGATGGTGCGCTCACCACCCACACGCTCGAACTCCCGCTCTTGAAGCACGCGCAGCAGCTTGAGCTGCATTGCGGGCGAAACCTCGCCCACTTCGTCGAGGAGAAGGGTTCCGCCGTCCGCCAGCTCAAAGCGCCCAAGGCGCCGCTTGACCGCACCGGTGAAGGCGCCCTTTTCGTGACCGAAAAGCTCACTCTCCAGCAGGCTGTCAGTGAGGGCACCGCAGTTCACCTTGATGAAAGGATTCTCCGCCCGACGGCTACCCTGATGGATCGCATGGGCAACCAGCTCCTTGCCCGTGCCGCTCTCCCCCTGGATCAGTACGGACGAGTTGGTGGGGGCGACTTTTCCAATGACGCGGAAAATGGGCGCCATGGCAGCCGCATCGCCCACAAGATCTCCAACGCGCTGCTTGGTCTCTGCGCGCAGGTAATCGTTCTCCGATTCTAGGCGCCGTCGTGCCTTGCGCTCGGCCCGTAGCTCGAGGGCTCGCTGCACTTTCAGGCGTACGACCTCTGGAGTGAATGGCTTCTGCAGAAAATCGAAGGCACCAAGCTTCATCGCCTCTACGGCTGTTTCCACAGTTCCAAAGGCGGTGATGATCATCGTCGGGCAGTCGGGATCGTGCTCCGCCACGGCCTCCAGCACCTCCACGCCGCCGATGCCCTCCATTTTCAAGTCCGTGACTACGAAATCTACCTCAGCGCTCTTGAGCTGCTCGAGCCCTTGGGCTCCTGAGGCGGCGATCAGCACCTTGTGGTGCATCTTGCCGATCACCTGCTTCAACCCGACGCGGATCGTTTCATTGTCGTCGATGACGAGGACGGTAGCCATGGCACAAGGCTATAGCAGCGTTGTGGTGCTGGCAATCAATGACCAAGCGATCAGCATGGGCGCAGGCTGACGGATATCGACGTCCCTTCACCCGGCTTGCTCTCGATCCTGAGGGATCCCCCATGGTCTGTTACGATCTTGTGTGAGATGGCGAGCCCGAGGCCAGTGCCCTTTTCTCGGGTTGTGAAGAAGGGTTGAAAGACCTTCGCCTGCAGTTCTTCGTCCATGCCTTTGCCGTTATCGTCCACTCTCAATGTGGGGGTGGCTGCATCGGCGCATTCAAGGGTGACACGGCCCCCTTCATCACAGGCCTGAATTGCGTTGGCCACCAGATTGAGCAGGAGGCGCCGCAGAGATTCACGGTTGGCAAGGGCTCTCACAGGCTCTGTCTTCAGCTTGAGTTCAATGTGGGCTTTCTGGGCATCAGCACACATCACCTCGGCTACCTCCTCGACGAGGGTGTCGAGGTGTACGGGGGAGAGCTGCAGTCCACCGTGACGCGCATAGGTGAGGAAGTCATCCACCACGCGTTCGAGGTGCTCCAGTTCACGTTCAATGCGGTGCACCATCTCTTGCTGCTCGGTGTTCCCGCTTACTTCTTCTCGCAGGAGCCCGGCGAAAAGGGAGATCCCCCCAAGGGGATTGCGTACCTCGTGGGCGATGCCAGAGAGCATCATCTGCATTTGCTCTTCACGTTGGCGCAGCGCCCCTCGCATCTCGTTCATCGTGCTCGCCAAGAGCCCGACCTCGTCAGCTGAGCGCACGACAATGGGTTGCTCGAGTTGGCCGGCGCCGATGCGCGTTGCCTCCTCGGCCAATTGTGTCAGAGGGCGTGTGATGCGCCGAGCCGCCAAAAACGAGACGGCGATCAACAGGAGCGCGACGACACCTGCTGAGAGCAGCAGATAGACGCGCAGCCGCTTGATGATGAGAAAGAAAGCCGCGCTGCCTTCAACGCCCACAGCGGCGATGACCTTGCCTTCGCGCATGAGGGGAGCATAGCCAGCTTTGAAGTGCGCACCACCAGCCCCGACGAAGAGCACGGAGGAGGCGCTTTGGCCGGTGAAGACGTGTCTCAACTCGAGGCGGTCAGCCTCTGCGTGATAGTGCCGGTCGCCGATGCGACCGGTGTGGGTGTCTGCTTTGACTCGCAGCTCATGGTCGAGCACAAAGATACGTGCCGAGCCTGTGATCTGCAGCATGCGCGTTAGCTTGAGGCGTAGGCGACGAGCTGAGCGGCTCTCGTCGTCCCCAGGTGCGAGAAACTCCACCACATCAGGGCGTAAGAGCGTGGTTGTGGCCTGGGCAATGCTCACCAAACGACGGCCCAGGGACATCTCCAACGTCTGTTCTGCGGCGCGCTCCACAAGAATTGCGAACGCGCCGATCAAGAGCAGCGTTGGCAGAAGGTAGGCTGCTAGCAGGCGCCAACGCAACGTCCTGTGGGTGCGGATGGACCTTCTCCTAATCAGCTCAACGCATGAGGCGGTAGACCAAGAGTCCAATGGCAGCAGCCAGCAGAAGGTAAGTTACGATCTTGCCCCCTGTAGACTCTTTCTTCTTTGGTCCTTGTCCGGTGAGAGCCTTCATGCCTCCACGGAGAGAACTCATGGTGCCCCCAGACGTGCTCTCACCACGCTTTTTCTTCTTCTTCTTTTTGCTTTTGGCCACGTCGGGAGCCTACACGGCTGCATGCGCTGGGGGAAGCCCCCAAAAAAGATCCCGATTTCGATGACAAAGGTGGAGGTGGACGTGAAAGGACAGTGCCCAGAAGAGAGGGTGAGAATGGGAGTGTGGTGGGAGGAAGGCTTGAGAAAAGAAGCTTAGCGCTTGCTGAACTGGTAGTTCTTGCGGGCGCCTGGCTGACCATACTTCTTACGCTCTTTGACTCGAGCATCACGAGTAAGCACACCGGCTTGCTTCAATGTAGGGCGCAGCTCGATATTATACTTCAGCAGAGCACGGGCGATGCCATGACGGATCGCGCCAGCCTGGCCAGTGTGGCCGCCGCCGCGGACCTTGATCCTCAAGTCAACCTTACCCTCTAGCTCGGTGTGAGTGAGCGGAAAGAGCATATGAGCTTGATTCGAAAAGCGGGGAAAATACTCCTCCACGCTCCGACCATTGATGACCACGCTACCCGTGCCGTCAGCCAAGTAGACGCGAGCTATCGAGGATTTACGACGTCCAGTTCCATAAAATTTCGGTGCTGTCTCAGTCATCGCTAGATCTCCACCTGCTTGGGCTGCTGTGCGGCATGCGGATGCTCAGCACCCACATAAACCTTGAGCTTCTTGAGAAGCCTGCGCCCCAACGTGTTCTTGGGCAGCATGCCCTTGACGGCCAGTCGAATGACTTCTTCGGGCTTGCGCTCGAACATCTCCTCTGCGGACATGGAGTGCATTCCACCAATGTAGCCACTGTGGCGGTAGTACCGCTTGGCCTCACGCTTATTGCCAGTGAGTGTTACCTTTTCGGCGTTCACAGCGACGATGAAATCACCAACGTCAGCACTGGGCGTGAATTCAGGTTTGTGCTTTCCGCGGAGCATGGTCGCGATTTGTGTTGCGGCGCGCCCAACGGGCTTACCCTCGAGATCCACGACCAGCCAGTCGCGCGGAATGTCACCGGTTTTAGCGTGATAAGTCTTCATTTCCGTTACCTTGGGTTCCTCGACCTTGTAGACACAGACTGTGCCTGCGGGATCTAGGAAACGCAAATCCATAAACCCTTGAAGAAGGGCTGTCAACCGCTTTGCCCCTCAGCCCCCTCTCGACGGCTGTGGGCGAATGTGATACGCGAACATCTGTTTGAACAAACCAGAGGAGGCCCCGCGTTAAGGTCACCTCGCAAATAGAGGCTGAATCAAGCCTGTATATTGGGCATTTGTCAATGCTACACCACCTGCGGATCACTGATTTTGGCATTATTGAAGAGGTTGAGCTGGCTTTGGCCTCAGGCCTCAATGTGCTCACCGGTGAGACCGGTGCAGGCAAGTCGATGATCGTTGGGGCCGTGAGCCTGCTCAAGGGGGGCCGTGGCAGCGCTGAGTCGGTGCGCAAGGGCGCCAAAGAGGCCGTGATCGAGGCCGTGCTAGCAGTGAAGGATCCGGGCCTCGTGAGCCTCTTGGAGGGTCTGGGGCTCCCCGAGGGAGACGGAGAGCTGCTGATACGTCGAGTGGTCCCAGCCGCTGGGCGCGGTCGGATTTACGTCAACGGCGCCCTCTGCACAGCTCAGGTCTTGAGTCAGCTGATGGGACGAGTGCTGGATATTAGTGGGCAGCATGAGTTTCAGGCCTTGGCGGATCGCGCTTTTCAACGACAACTTCTCGACGCTGTCGCGCTCAACGCAGATCTCACCCAGTCGATGTCTGAGCGCTTCTCTGAGGTTGAGTGCCTTGGCAAGACCCTCGCGAGCACTCGTCTTGACGATAGACAGCGGGTAGAAAGACTGGAATTTCTTCGGTTTCAGCTTAGAGAGCTCGAATTGGCCGAGCTTCGCCCTGGGGAGGAGGCGGAGGTGGAGGCGAGCCTGAGCAAGCTGCGGCGTGCGTCAGATCTCATCGAAGCCGCCAATGGTGCCGCCCATGTGATCTACAGCGGGGATCGTGCTGTTACTGAGCGCTTGGCCAGGGTCCATCGGCCTTTGGCAGAGTTGGCCTCCGTGGACGGCAGCTTGGGGGCTCTGGCAGCACAGGTGGACGAGGCGCGTATACTGCTGGAGGACGCTGGTTTGGCCCTCTCTCGTTACGCCGGCACGGTGGCACTCGACCCTGGCGAGTTGGGGCGACTCGAGGAGCGGGGCGCGCAGCTGCATCGCCTGCGTCGGAAACATGCCGCAACCATCGAGCAGTTGATCGAACGCCAGGATGAGATCCAGGCGGAGATAGAGCAGCTGGACAACTTCGATCAGCACCAGGAGGATCTCGAGGCTGAGTTGGAGCGTGCGCGCGCAGCGGCGGGGGAGGTGGCTCGGGATCTCTCTCGGCGACGTAAGCAGGCCGCCCGTCGACTTTCTCGCCAGATTTCGTCCCAATTGGGGGAGCTGGGCATGGGCGGGGCAGAGTTTGAGATTCGTCTCGGCGCTACCGCAGCCCAGAAGGGCGATCACGCCTACCGGCTCTTCGTCGAGGCTGGGGAGCAGCGGCGTATGCATGCGGCCGGCTGGGATCGCGTCGAGATGCTCGTCACCACCAATCCAGGCGAAGATCCAAGACCTGTGGGCCGGGTGGCTTCGGGGGGGGAGCTTTCACGTATTATGCTTGCAGTGCGCCAGGTCATGGGGCGTCACGACCCGACGCTGCTGACGGTCTTTGATGAGGTGGATGCGGGGGTGGGCGGCGCTGTGGCGGATGTTGTGGGTTGCTCCCTGGCGGCGGTGGGGCAACATCAACAGGCGTTGGTTGTGACGCACCTGCCGCAGGTGGCGGCCTATGCCGAGCGGCACTTCTTGGTGGGCAAAGGGAGGCGCGGCAAGCGCACCACGACTCGTGTTGAGACCCTCGATGAGAGCGCCCGGGTGGAGGAGCTGGCTCGTATGTTAGGGGCAAGCCGTGTCAGCGAGGCTGCTCGTGCCAACGCGCGTCAACTCCTTGTGGCTGCGCGAGCGGCGTGCGCGCTGGAGAGTGAAGCCCGCTCCAGGAAAAACGTTGCGTAGCGCCAGGGCGGGTTTCTGACCGGTTTCTTGGTATTTCTCTGCCTTCATGTCTCGTTTCTTTTGGTTCGCGACTTACGCCGCGAATGTCTAGGAATGTCTCGGTTTACGTCATCACGTTGACGTGCTTGGGGTGACATGCTGTAACTCTCGCGATGAGCAAGCACCTTCTTCGCACCCAAGTAAGCTGTGGCGGTCGCCGCGTGGCGATAAAGGGGGTGGTGCATCTTGGGCTGCTCTTCGCGCTGCTCATCGGGATCAATCTTTACGTCTTTTTCTTTCGTGATGGGTCATCTGTGGGCGATCTCCTTAACGCCGGCGCGCGGATGAAAAAAGCATCTTCGACCAAACCTGTGAAAACCGCTTTGCCTGGGGCGGAGTCGAAAACAAGCAGAGCCGTTGCTAGCACGACTACCGACTTCAAGACTGTGATCAAGGGCAGTTTGCGGGGGCACAACGGGCTTTATCAGGCTCTTGACGCATCAAAGGTCAAAGCCGGCGATATCGCGGGCATCGTTGCTACGCTGCGGGGTGAGGTAGACCTGCGCACCCTTCGACCACGACACCATTTCGAGATACACCTCAAGGGTGGGCAAGTCTCCCATTTTACCTTCCATCTTTCGCGTCGGGTTCGCATCGAGGTAGAGAAAGCCGGGAAGGGGAAGTTTGTCGCCAAGCGTGTGCAGCGGCCGGTCGTCACACATCAGGCGGCTATTGGCTTGAGGGTGCAAAGCTCGCTGGAGCAGGACTTCAGGGGGATCAAAGAATCGGTGGCGGTGCTCTATCGGGTGCTGCAGCTCTTCTCGTGGGATATCAACTGGACGACCGACGTGCGCAAGGGTGACACCCTACGCTTGATCGTGGAGAAACAATTCCTGGACGGACAAATGATCGGCTATGGTCGCGTGCTCGCGGCCGAGTACCAGGGTAAGCGGGTGGGCGCCGTGCGTGGTTTTCACCACCGCACAGAGACTGGCGATGAAGGTTACTACAGCCCCGCTGGGCGCTCTCTGAAGCGCAAATTGCTCAAAGTACCGCTCAACTTTCGGCGCATGAGTTCAGGCTTCGACCGGCGACGCTTGCACCCCATCCTGCACAAGGTGAAGGCGCATCTTGGTGTTGACTATGCGGCGCCCACGGGCACTCCTATTTGGGCTGCTGGTGATGGTGTGGTGACCTGGGCCAAGTGGGCAGGGCCCGCGGGAAAGATGGTGAAGATTCGCCACGAGGGCGTCACCAGCGTTTACCTGCACCTCTCACGAATCGCGCGTGGTTTGCGAGCAGGCATGAAGGTCAAGCAGCGCCAAGTCATCGGCTATGTGGGCACCACAGGGCGTTCAACAGGGCCTCACCTACACTATGGTTTGCAGGTGCGTGGTCGCTATGTTGATCCTCTAAGCTACCCTGTGCCGCGCGGGGTGCTCCTCTCGAGAGGGGAACGCGAGCGCTTCCTCCCGCTGGTTGCCCGTCGCGTGCTGGAGTTGGAGGCGATCCCCTTGGCAGAGGGAAAGCAGTCCAAGCCGCACGCCAAGCCAAGAACATCTGCGCCGAAAGAAGAGGACATCTGGTCTTGAGCTACCCACCCGCTAACAACCCCCAGCGCACCCCACGGTCAGCGACCCGAAGCTCTTGAGCGCCCACAAAATGCATCACCTCGGTGACGATCAACGCTCCAGCGATGATCACATCCGCGCGGCGCGGATCGAGTCCTGGTAGCTTTCGGCGCTTGTCGAGGCAGAGCGCTGCGAGTCGCGAAACGAGCTCCAAGACTTGCACGCGGGTCAACGTGCGACCATCCACTCGTGAAGCCTCATAGCGGGCCAAGCGGTTTTCCACCGCATAGAGAGTGGTCACCGTCCCTGAGACGCCGATGAGCAGGGGGGGGTGACGGTATGTCGCGATGCTCTCAGAGGCCAAACTCGCGAGGCTGATCCTCACAGCATCCTTCACTGCCTGTAATTCCACGCTTGTAGGTGGGTCATGGGTGATGAAGCGCTCCGTCAGCCTCACGGCGCCAACGTCCAGGCTCTCCAGCGCCACCCCCGCGTCATCCATCGCGATGAGCTCAGTGGACCCTCCTCCCACATCAAAGACGACGCTTCCTGACGGGAGCTTGCCGAAGCTCGTTTGCACGCCAGCCAACACCAGCTCAGCTTCGCGTTGGCCACTGATAATGGCCACATCTTCTCCAACGCGCTGCTGGATCTGTGCGAGAAAGTGTGCGCCGTTCCGCGCATCACGTAGCGCGGAGGTCCCCACGATCTGCAGGCGCTCCACGCCAAGCTCGCGAGCCCGCTCTGCGAAGTCGACGATCGCTGTGAGGGTTCGATGGGTGGCTGCGCTCTGCAGTTCGCCGCTGGCGTCGACTCCTTCGCCCAGGCGCGTGATCTCACAGTGCTGCTCCACTGAGAGCAGGCGCCCATCCCTGCTCTCCTGGGCGACGAGGAGCAGGACAGAGTTGGTGCCAATGTCAATGGAGGCGATGGGGGGAGGCACTAGACCTGCTCGGTGGAAGTCATCGTTTCTTCTGGTTCGCGACTTGCGCCGGGAACCTCTACTCGCTGCTGACGATCTCTGCCTCACGCAATAGTTTTCCAAAAGCTGGGGAGGCGGCGAAGCCGAGGAGGTCCACGAAGATCTGGGCCTCAGCAACATAATCGTCTAGCTCGGCGATGCGCGAAACCACCCGTGGTCGGGGCACGTCAGCTTCCATACGGGCAACAACGCGAAAGGCCTGTCGCATATCTGGACCAGCGAGGGCTCCAGCCCGGCGAGCAGTGGCCAGTGTTGCGCTCCACCATCGAGCACTGTAGTCACGCGGGTCCTCCCCCTCGAACTCGGCGAGGGTGTCCGCCCAACGTTGGCGGGTTGCCTCGTCCACCTGGTCGATGAGCTGTTGAGCGAGGGTGTCCGCGGGGCCCTCTTCGCCGCTGGTGAAGCCCATTGCTTGCCAGAGGGCCGCCATCAGGTTGCCACGTTCTTCGTCGCTCGAAAGAGAGGCGAAGAGGCGGTGACCTGGTTGCGCGAGCTCGAGGGCGTGAGCAAAAAGAAACCCAACCTCAGCGTGCACAAGTTGTTGCATCACCTCTGTCCGCACCAATATGCGTGGGGACTCCGTGTCGTTGACGATCATCACGCTGGAAGGGATCGTTTGCGTTCGATGGAGCGTTGCGTTGGGGAGGCCCACAGCTTTGCCCAACGCGGCGAAGGTCTTGCCTAGGCTGGTGTTGGTGCCAACAGTGACACAACCGCTGACGCTGTCGATGTCGCGCAGCCCAAAGTCCCCTAGAACTTCGTCGACCTCTGCCAACACCTCTGCCACGCCTCGGGAGCTGGCAGGGTGTACGAGGTTCTCGTAGAGGTTTGTGGCGCAGCGGATCTTGGTGCGCTCGAACTCCTTGCGCATGCCCTGCACGACAGCCTTGATGTCTTGGTCGATCTGGCTGACCCCGAGCAAAGGTGACAGGAGGCACCACGCCCATTCTTGGTCTTCATCGAGGAGCATGCGCCCCAACTCGAGGCAGCGCTCGAAGAAGGGAGGGCCGAAGCCAACGAGCAGGCCCAGCACGTCTCGTCGGTCACCCATGCGCGCCGGATCGCCGCCACAGAGGCGCTCCAATTCTTCCAGTGCTTCTTTGGTGGGATAAACATCAATGGAGCGGCGCAGGTACTGTTCTGCCTGATCGATGTCCCCGAGTTGTCCCATGGCGACCCGAGCGAGCCGCATCGTCGCTTGGGCTCGCTGCTCGAGGGTGCCCACGTCAGTGCTCGCTTCGAGTACCTGCAGCAGCTGCTGCCAGTCGCCTCGCTCCTCGAGCACGGTGAGGAGGCCATCACGCGCTCGTTGGCACGCGGGATCATAGCTGAGCGCCATATCAAAGGCTTCAATGGCTTCTTCTTCTGCGCCTTCGCGAGCAGCGAGAATCTCACCTCGCATCAACCACAAGGTGGCCAGCTCTGAGGTCTCTTCAGCCGTGGGCAGGAGCCCCTCCACGACATCGAGGCTCTCATCCAGGCGGCCGCTGCGCTTGTAATGACGCAGAGCGCGATGGAGGAGATCGCGATCGTCAAGCCCTTCGGCCAAGGCGAGCTCGTAGCAGGCCCCTGGTTCCTCGAATTGGCCAAGCCCGTCTTCCCAGAGCACACCGATGCGATGGTGTAGCTGCGCTCGCTTCTCAGATGTGTCCACCACCACCAGTGCGCGGATGAGGTGCTCCAGGGCAGCTGGGTAGCGGCCAACTTCGGCCAAGAGCGTGCCCATGGCGATCAAGCAATCGCCATGAAGTGGCGAGAGGTGTAGCGCATTGCGGAAGTCGTCCAACGCCAGCTCTTGGTCGCCACGCTCTTGCCGTGCTGAGCCACGCCCAAAGTAGGCGGCTGTACGTTGTTCGTCGTTCAAGGTCTCCAGTTGTTGCTCCACCACGGTATCGAAGAGCGAGAGGGAAGTTTCGTGTTCGCCTTGAGCCAGTTGGGTCTCAGCGGCGGCTAGAGCCGCAGGTGCAAAGCTTGGGACCAGCTCAAAGGCACGTTGAACCCACATCGCGTGGGCTTCAGGCAGCTCAGCCTCTTCAGCAGCCTCGGCGAGGGCGTAGATCTGTTGGGCCTCTTCCGGCAAGTTGTTTGCGTCGAAAGCGGTGAGGCGCATCTTCGCCTGGAGCCAAAGCCGACGTGCGCGATAGGCCCCTGTGGCGTCGCAGCTGCTCAGGAGGCTCTCAGCCAATACACGCCAGTTCTCAGGCTCGAAGGGGGCCACCACAGCGGCGCGTCGGTACCAATCAACGGCGATCTGAGGGGAGTCTTGTTGTGTTTCGTCGCCCAGCGCTCGAAGCCGCTCCGCGCGCTCTGCCAGCCCTATCTCCCGCTCTCCCTCGAGGGGCAGCAGCGCCGCCATGGGGCGCAGATTTTTCAAGCGACGACCAATCCCTTTGAGTGCCTCCATGGCTGGAACATTCTCAGCGTCGACAGAACGCGCGCGGCGGTAAAATTGGACCTTGCGGTTCTCTAGTTGTTCATGTTCGTCACAGAACTCAGCGAGGTGGCAGAGCAGCAGCGCAGCCTCTGCGGGCGGGAGGAGCTTGGCTTGCTCTTCCCTCAGTGAGACATATCCCTCATGGTCGTCGGCTCGCCGTGCTATCTCGGCGAGGGCCAAGAGCGCGCCCTCCTCCTCTGGGGACTCTTGGAGGATCTGCTGATAAATGGGCTGCACCTTTTCAGCTTCGCCCAGGTTGTGTCCGCGTAGCCGCGCGAGTTCAAAACGGATAGCTGTTTTTTCTGCGGGGCCTTGGTGCTCTAGCTCCGCCTCGAGGAGCTCGCAGAGTTCAGCGAAGCGCCCCGATTCACGCAAGCGCGCTGAGAGGAGCGTGCGCACCTCTCGGTCTGTCGGGCGCAGCGCTAAGACGCTCCGGTAGAGTTCTTCGTAGAGGTCTCCTTCTTCACGTGCATCGAGCTGGCGTTGGCAGGTGGAGAGGGCCTCGTCGAGGTTGGCGAGCTTCTCGCTCTCGTCTTCGAGCTCCTCTGCGCGCGCCTGTAAGAGCTGCACGAGGTCTTTCCAACGTTTGTGTTGCCGCATCAGTCGAGCGATGTTTTCGAAGCCTGGCCCTGCCGCTCCCTTGTTGTCCACGAGTTCCTGCAGAGCGGTGATGGCGCCGGGGGCATCGTCAAGGTCTTCTTCGAGGATGCGTGCGATCTCCAGTCGCAGCTCTACATCACGACTCTCGTCGCCGTCTTCGAGTTGCATCATCAGCCAGCGCTTGCGCAGCGCGGGCTCGTTGAGCGCGGAGACGAGCCCTTCGAGGCCCTGTCGGGCCTTCTCATGGGAGTCGTCTCGCTCAAGGATGTCACCATAGGCTTGGAGTGCCTGTTCTGGATCTTCGAGGTTGCCTTCGGAGATCTTCGCGATTTCCAGCAGCTTGTCGATCTGATCGTCTTTATCATCGGTGAGCTGAACCCATTGGCGCAGCCGGTCGCGCAAGTCGCGCCACTCTTCGCGCTTGCGGTGCCAAACGATCATCACCTCCAGGGAGGTGCTCTCGCTGGGCTCTAGTTCAAGCAAGCGGCGGTGGATATCGATAGCGCGAGCGGGGGAGGCGAGGTCTGACTCGTAAATTCGGGCGATCTTGCGCAGCAGCCGCACTGTCTGCTCGCTGGTCGTCGAGGTGGCAGCCGTCATGCGCAGGGCGTCAGCGAGCTGTTCATGGCGCTTCGCTGCATCAGCGAGCTCCTCGAGTTTGGCAAGCACAGTGTCATTATCGGGCTGCATCACGAATACTTGGCGGTAAAGCGCGAAGGCCCGACCATGCTCTTGCAGTTTTTCCTCATAGAAGGCCGCGCTGACTATCAACTCCTCGGCATCTGCTTGTCCAACGAGCGCGAGCTGTGCTGCTTCGATCACCGGGAGCAGCCAATCCCAGCCCTCAAGGGCTTGCGCATCCTCGGTGAGGGCCTTGAGGACGTCTAGGTCGTTGCTGTCCATACGATAACGCCGCACCAGGAAGTCAAAGGCGCTGGCCTGATCGTCGAGATGTTCTCGGGCGATGGATTCACGACGCACCAGCAGGTCCAGTCGCTGGCTCGCCAACTCGCAGCGATCCGAGAGGGCCGCGAGTGCAGCGTCGAATTGGCTCCAGAGGTCGTTCTTGTCGGCTAGTCGCTCGAGTTCGGTGAGGGGCGCCCAGTCCGAGGGGTCAAGTTCGAGTTGTCTGCGGTGCTCATGGAAGGCACGCAGAGGGGCTTTGACGTTCTTCTCGCAGATCTCAGCGCGCTGTTTGAGGACCGCTTTGCGCTCCTCGAGTTCGAAGGAGGAGGTGGTCAAGCAGTCAAGAAAGGCCAGGAGATCTTCATAGCGCTTGGTCGCCTTGGCGAGGCGTGTGAGGTCCTCGAGGACTCGCTCCCGGTGGTCAGGGGAGAAGAGCACGCTCTGCTGAACAAGGTAGGCGCGGACCGGGGCGTTAAGTTTGTCTTCATGGATATGAGCGAGACTTTCAAGGGTCTCGATGCGCTCATCGATGTCTTTCTGCTCGCTCGCTCGCTGTGTGAGCACGGCAGCCTGCTCTGGCCAGATCTTTGCCCCTTCGGCGGCTTTTGCGAGCTCTTCGATGACCGCTGAATCCCCCTCTGAGAGCTGGAGGATGCGCTTGAGCTGAAAGAAGCGGTCTCGGTGGGCGTCCATCGGGAGCAGCTCGAGGGCGCGGCGCGCCAGCTCAAGCTGACGGGGACGGTCAACATGGGGCATGGCGTGTTCGATGACCCCCAGCGCGCGCTTGCGTTGATCATGCGCGTCGTAGATGCGCACCAGCGCCTCTGCAGCGTGTGCATGGGTGGCGTCCCAGGTGAACACTCGCTCATAGGTCGCTGCCGCTGCTTTGGGGACCGTTTCTTTCTCCCAAAGGTCTGCGATCTGGAGAGCGAGGCTGATGCGGCGTTCTGTGCTGTCGACGGCACGGATCTGCTGCTCGAGTACAGCGATGAGCTCACGGTTGTTTTCCAGTGTCTCATAGTGCCTGGCAAGCTGCTCGAGGGCTTGCAGGTCCATGGGGCGGAAGTCGAGGACCCGTCGCCAGGCCTCGATGGAGCGCTCTGGGGCCTCGAAGTTCTCATCGAGGTTTTCAGCGGCCATGCGACAGAGGCGCTCAGCCAGCTCTTCATCATTGGTGATCCAGATTTGCCGCAGCAGAGAAGAGTTGAGGGCTTCAAAGTCTCGACGTCGGCGGTGGAGTTCTGTCAGCTCCTCACGGGTGGGGAGATCAGAAGGATCCAGGGCGAGGATGCGCTTCCAGCACTGCTCTGCGCTCTCATCGTCTTGGAGTTGACGGGCGTATTGGTCACCCATACGTCGGAGCAAGTCGATTCGTTGCTCGTGGTCTTTGGTGAGCCGCAGTTGCCCTTCGAGGGCCTCCACGACGCCCGCTGTTTGACCAAGGGTTTCGTTGAGGCGCTGCAGCGCACGGTATCCCTCGATATCATCGGGGGCGAGGGCTGTATACGAGAGCCAAAGGTCCGCGGCCTTTTCAGGGCGGAGCACAGCGTTCTCGGCCAAGTTGGCGGCCTCCGCCAGCAACTCGCAGCGCTCACTATTATCTGTGGCCGTATCAGAGCGTTGCTCAAGGAGCTCCAGCAGCTCGGCGTGCCGTTCGGTGCGCACGAAGAACTCGCGTTTTCGCTGTAGTCCATCATGGTTGGCTGGGTCTACCTCAAGGATGCGGTCATAAGCGGTCACCGCTTGGTCGAGCCTGTCAGCGTTCCACAAGGCATCTGCCACGAGGTGCTGCAGGTCGAGGGCGGTCTCAGACTCCTTGCTCGCTTCCTCATCGCCCAGCCGCTCTACCTGACCCCACTCCTTGCGTTGGGCGTAGACACGCGCGAGTTGCAGCGTCGCGATGGCGTCGCTTGGACGGTGGGTGACGATTTGCTCCAGGACCTCGCTGGCCTCGTCTGGCGACCTCAGCCCGGAGAGCAGCACCTCCGCCAGTTCGCGCAGGGTGACGAGCTGCGCTGCCCCCGTGGCTCGCTCACTCTGGGTGCGGAGAAGGCTCGCCATATCCGCCCAGCGTCCAGCCTTTCGGTAGTAATGGGCGAGCGTGCGAGCCGCCACGTCCTCCGAGTCACCGAGCTTCCAGAGGCGCTCCCAGGCGTGAATGGCCAGCTCGAGCTGGCCGAGCTGCTGCACAGCGATGTTGTCGGCGAGTCGTGTCCATTCGAGGCGCTGGTTGGGGTCCCAAGTGGCTTCGATGGCGTGGGTATAGAGATCGTAGATGGAGCCCCATTCCGAGCGCTCTTTGTAGGCTGTGGTGAGAAAATCGAGCGCTTCGGCGCTCGCTGGATCTTCTTCAGCCAGGATCGAAAAAGTCTCTTCGGCTCGTTTGGCATCTTTCAGTCGGTCGCGATAGAGCTGTGCGAGGTCTAGCAGCATGCCCGTGCGTGTCCTCCGCGCTGCGTAGGGCGCATCGTTGAGGGCATGCCCCATCATGGCTGCCAGCTTGCGCCAGCTACCAATACGGGCGAGCTTCTGTGATTCGAGCTGGAATAGCTTGAATTCGCTGAGCCATGACACCGCGCCCTCGGGGGGGAGCGTATCCATGGGCAGCGGGTCGAGGCGATGTCGCACAGGTGGAGCGATCTCTGTTTGGGCTTCCACGGCTGGTTGTACTATCTCAGCTTCTGAAGGTCGGTTTTCGGCGGTCTCGGGCTCTTGAATTGCCATCCAATCATCCCCAGTGTCTGTCTCCAGAGCGTTGGGTACCGCCTCTGCTTCTGCCACAGGGGCGTCGAAGACACTTGGTGCGTCGGAAGCACTTGGTGCATCGAACGCGCTCGCTGTGTCAGGTGCCAAAGCCAAAGATTCGGCAGCCAAAGCGTCTGCGGCAGCCTCGAACTCCTCCTCGTTGGGCTGGTCTGTGACCGACGTCGTATCACTCATCGATTCGTTGAAGTCTACGTGCTCGTCCAAGGCGTCTACTGGCGTGGGCGCCTCAAGCGTGGGCGCCTCAAGCGTGGGTGCTTCGAGCGTAGGCGCTCGTGGTGGTGCCATGGGCGCCATGCCTGGTTCGGTGCTGGTCGCTAGCAGGGGGGAAGGCGCTAGGTCTGGATAGTTGTCACCCAGGTCCGTCTCTGCCGTGCTGGGCTGGGGATCAAGGCCCAAGGGGGGTATGGGGGGTTGGGGAGCTGGGAACTCAAGCTCCTGGGGCTCGGAAAAGGGATCAAAGCCCGGTCCTCCAAAGGAATCGCTGCGTGGAGCGTCGAAGGGAGACGGCGCGGGATCCTGTGGCGCTGCTGCTTCTGGCGCTGCTTCTGGCGCTGCTTCTGGCGCTGCCTGTGCCTCCTCATCCACTGTCCCCACGTCTTCGTTGAACTGCTCATCCCAGCCATCGACGTCCTGGTCCTCGAGAAAGGGGCTCTGTTGGTGGATGTTCTTATCACGTGACTTGTCTTCGGCCATGGTCTCTCCCCGCGCGCGTCGGTAGAGGTCTGAACAGAGACGCAGCAACGGGCTTCTCCCGCGCTGGGTGCATACTTACCTTGGTGGTTAAAGAATCGTAGATCACTTTGGGCTGGATCTGGGAGCCTTTTGCGCTGGTGGTGTGCTTTTTTGTACTGGGAGGGGGGCGTTGACGCGGAATATGCATCTTCGGAAGATGCTCTGCGGAATATGTATTGGAATCCGCTCAGGTGAGATCACGCACCAGGTGGATGGCCGTTGTGCGATCATCGCCGCCCATATTGGCGCAGAGTCCGATACCGGGGGTCTTGGCGAGCTGGTATTCGCCGCACTGTCCCTTCATCTGGCGGTAGATCTCCAACACCTGCTTGACGCCCGTGGCACCCACCGGATGCCCAAAGCCCACCAGGCCTCCTCCCGTGTTCACTGGAAGGGGGCCGTCGAGGGATGTCTGGCCTTCCCGCAGCATCAAAGCTCCCTGGCCAGCCGGAGCGAAACCGAGAGCTTCATACATCAGCACCTCATTGGGGGTGAAGCAATCGTGAACCTCTGCCACTTGGACATCATAGGCGCTGAGCCCAGCTTCTTTGTAGGCGCGTTGGGCCGCTGTGATGGTGTTTTCAAGACATAGGGGATCGGGATCTGCGGTGAGAGAGGCCGTGGCCACCTGCGAAGCGATGATCTCCGAGCATTGGGTGAGTTCGCGACCAATGCGCTCGAGACCCTTTTCGGAGCAGAGCACCACCGCAGAGGCACCGTCAGACACCTGGGAGCAGTCAGAGACGCGCAAATAGGGCTTGATGGCTTCATTGCTGAGAAAGACCGGGTTTTTGTCGGAGGCGAGAGCGGCCATTTCGAAGCTCATCTGATAGGAAGTCATATGTGCGAGGGGGTTTTTGTTGGCGTTCGAGTAGGCCTTGGCAGAGGCCCGCGCGAAATCATCCATCGTCGCTTCGGTTTGCTCCACCATGGCTTTGGCTCGGATACCGAAGAGGGCGGGGAAGGTGAAAGGATCGATATCCCGTTGACGCTTGTAGTGGGCAGCGCGGGCCAAATAATCGGCTCCAACCTTCGCATTTTCGGTGTTCTGCACTTCAGCGCCCACCACCAGCACAACGTCGGAGCCGGCGCGAATAGCGTCCACGGCCGCGGCGATCGCGAGCCCTCCAGAGGCACAGGCCCCTTCAACCCGCCAAATGGGCTTGCCAGCGAGATCGGGGTCCGCTGCAGCCAACATTGCGCCTAGATGACCTTGCTTGCCAAAGAGCTCACCCGCAAAGTTTCCAACAAAGGCTTTGTCCACAGCTGCAGCTGTGGCCGCCACAGAGGCGAGGGCATCGACAGCAGATTCACGGAGGTACCACTCGAGGTCTGGGTTCTCCTTTTTGCCAAAGTCTGGGTGCTTCTTCCAGATGAAGTCTGAGTGGAACTTACCGATATATTTCGAATGCGCGCCGCCGGCGATGAAGACCCTGGCCATCGTGCCTCCCTTGTGATTAGGACGGCAGAACACTATTTGTTGCACTGCAACAAGTCAAGGATTCCAGGGGCTCTAACCGCGCCCCCTTGGTTTAGGTTGGCGCCCCGGGTCCCTATGGGCGTGGTCACTTCCGCTGCCACTGCCCAGTGGAGCAGTCGCCTTGCGTTTGCGCTCCCCATTCCCCAGCCCTGGGTTGGTACGACGTCGCGATTGGGCTGGTTGGCTGGCTGGGATGAACTCGTTTGTTGAGTCGTCCCTCTGCATTGACGGTGTTACATATTTTTCGTCGCCAAAGTTGCTGGTGGGCGTGTGCCTGAAGGGGTCTTTCTCCGACTCAACCCCAGCAGGAGCCCGCTCGGCTTCTGGCTGCTCATGGCCAAAGAGCTCGGAGAGATCGTCAGTGAGGCTGGCCTTGCGTTGATGCTCCTGGGGGAGATCCTCAGCTATCTCTGGTGTGGGTGTCTCGCGCAGCACAGGAGCGGCGATACCAGAGGTGATGGCGCCGGGGAGACGTTCCACGTCACGCAGGTAGACGCGATCGGTGAAGCAGTCTAGCAACGCTTCAATGAGCTCATCCATCGTTTGGAAGCGTGCTTCCGGGTCTTTTTCCAGGCAACGCATGATGGTGCGGTCTGTGCCTGGGTCGACGTGGATCGTGCTCCGTTGTGAGGGGGGGATTGGGGCCTCGGAGACATGTGCGTTGAGCACATCCAGTGCCACCTCGCCTTCAAAGGGCACCTCACCGAGGATCATCTCATAGAAGAGTACACCCAAAGAGTAGATGTCACTGCGGCAGTCCACGGACTCCCCCCGCGCTTGCTCGGGAGACATATAGTGCGGTGTACCAAACACCATGCCGGAGCGAGTACCAAGGCCTGGACCAAGGCTGTCTTGAGTGAACTTGGCGACGCCGAAGTCGAGCAGCTTGACGAAATCGAAGGTGCCCTCTTTTTCGACGACGAAACGCTGCGAGTCTTGGCTCTTGTTGAGCGACTTGTCCACCCTGCGCACAATGCGCCGACGACCCTCACGGTTGATGAGGAAGATGTTCTCGGGCTTGAGGTCGAGATGGATCACGCCATGATCGTGAGCCGCGGCGAGGGCATGGCCCACCTGGCGCACAACGTTGACCGTGTTGAAGAGTTCAATGTGATGGTCGCGGCCCAATACGTCCTCGAGGCTCTCGCCCTCAAGGTACTCCATGACAAAATAGACGGAGTTATCCGCGGTTTCCCCAAAATCGGTAACATCTACGATGTTGGGGTGACGTACCTGACTCGCTGCTCGTGCTTCACGCAGAAATTGCTCGGTGGCGCCCTCACGGCGCGCGAAGCGCTCGTGGAGGATCTTGATCGCCACCGGCTTGCCAAGCATCGCATGCTCGCCTTTGTAGACGATCCCCATGCCACCTTCGCCGAGGATGCTGTGGATTTCGTAGTTGTTGATGCGCATTCCCAGGCGTTCGAGCACTTCGGGTCCATAGAGCGGAGAGCCATCCGCGGCGCACCGGTCGGCGGGCTCCGCATAGCGGCGACCACACTGCGGACAGCTGAGAGACCTATCAGTGCTCATTTAGCTGGGACCCTTGAGGAGTGAACCAAGGAAGTATTTCATGATGATAGCTCAGACTCAACACTCATGCTGCAAGAGCTGAACTTGGCGAGCCTTGTGGAAGGTTGCATCCCCATTCTCCAGGCTGCTAGAGTTGCTCTTCTCTTCTCTTCTCTTCTATCTTTGGGAGCAAGGCTGTGATCTCAAGACGATTTTTTGTAGGCGCTTCATTGGCTACATTTTCCTGGGTGCTCTGTGGATTCACCCCCTTCACCTCTGTGAGCAACGTTTGCCCCAAGTGCAAGGCAGCGCCAACATTCGATGAGGTCGCTCTGCTTGGGGGCAAGAAGGTTCTAGCCAACGTCGTGGCTCAGAACAGCGACTATTATGTGGTGGAGCGCTTTGGCGAGCTTCGTATGCTCAAAAAGAGCAAAGTCTCAGCGGTGGCGTGGAGGGACGAAGGGCCACGCAAGCTCGCCACAGGCGATCAGATCCTCTTGAAGAGTGGGGTGGTCTTTCACGGCGGCATCGCCAGTGAGCAGAAAGGGCGCTTCTTCGTGATTCAGGTGGGAGAGCGCAACCACATGATCTGGAACAGTCAGATTGAGGCCGTGTATCGTGGTGGGAACCTCTACACGCTGCCTGTAGCACCTGCGGCTAAGCCCACCGCCCCTTAGTGCAGCGAACCGGAAGAGGGCTAGCCTATTCCTTGTAGAAAAGCGTGATCGTCAGGCAGTGAAACGCGTCATCGGATGATTGGGTGACGATGGTGTCCAAGACGTCCGCTTCAGCGTGCTTGCGCAACCAATCTGAGATGCGGTCACCGAGGGCGTCACGTTCTTTCGCCATCGTCGCTGAAAAAACACGAACCCCGTTATATTGTCCGTTGGAACCAGTGATTCGTCCGGTTGAAGCCGCTGAGCCGCCGTTAACTACCATGATGACCTCCCTTGCCTGGGCTACTGTCCAGCTGACGCCACTCTGACTCAAAGAGGTTACCAAGTGCAAGTGCTTGCACAGCGGATCATGCCTTCTTGGGCCTAGATTTACCGGAGTTTTATACTTGAGGGGCGAAATCGAACCAAGGTGACAGAGGAATAGAATCTATGGCAATGCTGGGTTTGGCGGAGATGAAGTGGTGATGCAAGAGCTGGGTGCTGAGCACACCTACCAACGCCATGTTGTCAGCGTTGGAGGGTGTGCGTTCACGGAACTTCTTCATTTTCGCGAAGAGCCGTTCCACGCCCGTTGGGTGGAAGATACCCACCTCGGCCACGGCTTCTGGTGCGAGCAACTCTTTGATGTAGTCAGGGCTGTCGTCTTGCACAAAGCTTTGGGCGTCAGGCGCACGGTAGGGCTGTTTGGGGCGGCGCAGGATGGATTCCGGCAAAAGATCACGGGCGGCGCGCTTGAGCACGTGTTTTTCGTCGAGCACACGCAGCTTGACCTCGGGAGGTAGGGCGTTGGCGAATTCCATCACCTCATGGTCGAGGAAGGGGAAGCGCCCCTCCACGGAGTTGCCCATCAGCATGCGATCCCCCTGAGAGGAGAGCAGGTAGCCTGCGAGCAGGGTGATGATCTCCAGATATTGGGCTTTGCCCAGCGGCTCCCACCTGTTGATGGCTCCAGGCAGGCTCGCTTCGAGCTCCTCGATGGGTTCGTAGCTTTCGAGCTCACCCTTGACGTCCTGTGAAAAGAGGCGCTGCAGGCTCGCGGCGCTCTCCCAGCGGGGGATGTGCGAGAAATAAGGGGTGTGCAGCCGATCGAGCCCCTTGCCAAAGAAGGTCCGCTGGAGCGCCTTGACCTGCACAGGTGAACGCGCCAGCCAGGGGTAGAGGCGCTCGAGGAGTCGCGGGCGGTGGCGCGATTCGGGATCTCGGGCCCAAAAGCGCCGCACGCGATCTTCGCGAAAGATGTCATAGCCCGCGAGAAACTCGTCGGCGCCTTCACCTGTCAATACAACCTTGTAGCCGTTTTCGCGCACCAAGCGTGAGAGCAGAAAGAGGGGCGCAGGCGCAGAGCGCAGCACGGGAGCCTCCCCGTACCGTACGACCTCAGAGAAGGCCTCAGCGATGTCGTTGTAGTTGACCTCCACCTCAGAGTGCTCAGCGCCGAGTCGCT
>JAFCZD010000214.1 GCA_019314525.1 Deltaproteobacteria bacterium | reverse complement strand
GCGAGAGACGATGAGGACCCCCTCGATCTCGTAACGACGCATCACCGCGAGGATCTTTGTGCCTGGGCGCCCTACTTCCCCGTCGTCTCGGGCTTGCTCGATGAGCTGTCCGTCAGCGACGCGCCGGCTCGCCCAGCAGTGGTGGCAGGCCCTTTTCAGCGCGCGCTTGCGCGCTGTGAGCAGGGCTTTGATCTCTGTTTCGTCGCGTGGGGCATAAAGCAGGGCGTAGAAGCGCGAGCGCTCTAGCGTGTATTTGGCTTGGGCGAGAGGTGCGCTGAGCATGCGGGCAGTCTACCCCGCTGCTTGGCCGAAAACGCAGACATCTTTGCCACGACGCGGGCTTGGGCGCTTTCGCCTGGGGAGGAGTATGCGCATGGTCGCCCGTTTGCCTAACCAAAGATGCTTCGGCTTGTCTCTAGTCGGACACTCAGCGTCGGCCGTATTTATACCAGGCGGCGCAAGTGCCCTCTGAAGAGACCATGCAAGGGCCAACGGGTTTCATGGGTGTGCAGCTCGCTCCAAAGAGCGCGCAATCGGCTGGCTCGACCTTACCTTGGATCACTTCGCCACAGCGACAACCGGGTGGATCGTAGTCATCATTGACGTCCAACCCGTCAAAGCGTTTGAGCGCGTCAAAGCGTGCGTAGGTCTCGCGGAGCGCGAGCCCGCTCTTGGGGATGACGCCCATGGCTCGCCAGGTGGCGTCATCAAGCTTGAAGACCCGCTCGATGATCGAGAGCGCCTGGGTGTTGCCCTTGGGTCGGACGGCGACGCTGTAGACGTTATCGAGCTCTGGTTCTGAGCCGCTGAGGATCTGCAGCAGGCGCAGCAGCCCCTGCAGCATATTCTTGGGCTCGAAGCCAGTGACGACGCACGAGCGGTGATGATCGGCGACGATGGGCCGGTACGCTTCGCTGCCGATGATGACGCTGACGTGTCCAGGGCAGAGGAACCCGTCGAGGGGGACCTCCTCACCGGCGAGCAGCGCCTCCATGGCGGGGATCACCAGCTTATGGCCAGGCAGGATCAGGAAGTTCTCCAGGCCTCGCGCTTCGGCCTCCAAGACCGCAAGAGCCGTGGCAGGGGCAGTGGTCTCGAAGCCCACCGCTAAAAAGACCACGGTCTCCTCTGGGTGCGTGCTGGCGTGCTCCACCGCGTCGCGCGCTGAGTAGACCACCTTGACGTTTCCGCCACGAGCCCGAGCTTCAGCGAGGCTGCCTCCTCGCCCAGGCACACGCACCATGTCTCCGTAGGTGGCGATAGTGACACCCTTTTTGCTGCAGAGTTCGCTGGCGGCGTCGATATAACCCTGGGCCGTGACGCACACGGGGCATCCAGGTCCGCTGATCAAGCGCACATTCTCAGGGAGCATTGACTTCACGCCGCTGCGGAAGAGCGAGACCGTGTGGGTACCGCAGACCTCCATGATGCGTGTCGAGCCCATGTGGGTGGTTTGCTGGTGGATCTCCTCGGCGAGCGCCAAGGTGGCGTTGGCGGATTCGTGGCTCATGATGGGGAGAGCTCCTCGGGGATTTCGTCGACGATCTTGGCTTCCTTGAGCCACTCCCAAGTTTCCAGAGCATCTTTCTCATCAAGACGTTCGAGGGCATAGCCTGCGTGCACGAGCACCCAGCTCCCCAACTTGGCATCCGGCACCAGCGCCAAGCTGACTTCGACGCGATTTCCCTGAAAGTCGACGGTGCCACAGCGAGCCACCTCGTCGTCTTCGTTCTTCAATTCGACCACTTTGCCTGGAATAGCCAAACACATTGTATAACAGCCCCTTCCATCCCCGACATTAGCTTACACCACTGAGAGGGCGGGGCCAGCTCCGCTCTTAACGCAATCGTATGAGCTTGGTGGTGGTCTGGCCGCTGCGGATGGTCACCCGAATGACCTTACGCAGCCGTCGCTCGCGATTGACCAGGACGATGCGATGTCGCCCCGCGCGCAGCTTCAGCCGCAACAGAGGCGTCGGTCGTTTGATCCGTCGGCCGTTGATGGTTACCTGGGACCAAGGGATGGAGTTGAGGTTCAGCGTACCGTAACCTCGCGGACGCGGGCGTGGTCGAGGCCGGGTCTTCGGTTTCACTCTGGGAGCCGCGGTGTCCGGGCTTGACTGCTGATCAAGCGCAGCTTTGCTCTGCGTGGCGTCGGGTACCGGGGTGGTGGCGTCTTTGCTTGCGGAGAGATCTTGCGGCTTTTTGGCGGGGCTCGTTGGCGATGACCAGAGCGCGAAGAACGACGCGCTGAGACCCACCAGCAAGATCAGAAGAGCGATGAGAGGCCAGCGGCGCCGTGAGGACTGAAAGGTGGTGTCCGCCTGCTGTTCGGCCAGGACACGTGTCATGAACTCCGTATGAAAAGTTTCTGCCGCGTCGTGGATCATCGCCATGTCCACTGGCCCTGCGTCCTCCACAGGCTCGGATTCGGGTAGCTCTTGGAGGGTTTTTTCATCGGGGAGCGAGTCGTCGTCGAGGCTGCTCTCGTGATCTTGGGGGAAGGTCCGTATCAGGATGCTCAGCCGCGATGCAGGAGAGCGGCTATCGACGGTGGCGCCCACGGAGCGTGCGAGGAGCAGGTATTCCGAGAGCATTGCCTCCATCTCATGGGCAGAGGGGAAGCGTTCTCCACGCTCGAAATGCGTGGCGTGAGCGACCACCTCGCGTAGCTCGGCGGGCACATCGCTGGGCAGCGGCGGGACCTTGGCGTCGCGAGCTTTGCTGAACAGCTCACTGGCAGAGTCTCCTTGGTAGGCGGGCTCTCCTGCGAGCAGCTCATGGAGCACGAGCCCCGCTGAGAAGATGTCCGTGCCCGCATCGACGTTCTTTCGAGCGGCCTGTTCAGGTGACATATACGCGAGCGTGCCTGTGAGCCGAGCCGCTTCCATGCGTCCCGCGAGCTTGGCCACGCCAAAATCGACGAGTTTTACCTCTCCCTCATCAGAGAGGAGGATATTGCGTGGCTTGACATCACGGTGAATGATGCCGCGAACGTCACCCACGCCTGTGGACTTGCGGTGGGCGTAGTCGAGGCCCTTACAGATTTCGGCGATGATATAGGCGGAGAGCTGGGGGTCGAGTCGTCGGTTCTGCTCCTGTTGGTTCCCCATGAGCTCGTGAAGCGTCGCGCCGCGCACATATTCCATGGCCATGTAGAGGTCGCCTTCAACTCGGCCAAAGTCGAAGACGGGCGCGATATTGCTATGATTTAGCGATACGAGGAGCTTGGCTTCGTTGATGAAAAGCCGGGTGAAGTGTGTATCGAGCCCAAGGTTCGGATCGAGGCGCTTGATCACCAACGGCTTGACGAAGCCCTCGGCACCATAGGATTTGCCCAAGTAGATCTGTGCCATTCCACCGACGGCCAGGAGTTTGGTCAGACGGTATCGACCGAATTGGTGAGGGAGGGTAAAGACCTCCCCGCGTGGCGTTTTGCGTTTGATCGCGGCCATGCCATGAGCTTCTTGGGGCCGATCTTATCATGCGAGGTCCCCAAGCCTTAGAGTAATCAACAAGAGCTAGCCCATAGATCCACTAAGGTTTCGCTGCGTGTTGTGTTAAAAATGCCCCTATGATGAGACGACGAGTTCATGCCTCCTATGATGGGGCTTGGGCTGTGACAGTCTTCTGCGCGGCCCTGCTAGGCTGTGGGGATGAAGCCACCACACTGACGCCTGTGTCGGCCCTCGAGGTGCACCTCGAGGTGCCAGAGGGGCCTGATCCTTTCGAGGGCATGGTGTCACTACGGCTCGAGGCCAGCTCCCCGGATTTTCCCGAAATCGTGGAGAAGGTCGTTCAACGTGGGTCACCCGTTATAGAGCTGCCAGAGCTGCGCTATGGCAAGGCGTGGGTGCTCACTGTCGAGGGCTATGACGCTCAGAACAAGCTTATCGCCCAAGGGCGTTCGGCGAGCTTCGATCTGAGCGCTGAGAGTCCGCAAGAGGTGCGTCTCCCCCTCATCTCCCTCGAGCGTTTCACGCTGGCTGTGGGCAAGCTCACCGTGCCCCGCTATGGTCATAGCGCTTCGCGCCTCCCTGATGGGCGGGTGTTGGTGGCTGGCGGCTTCACAACAAACGGGGAGCCTACCGCCAGCGTCGAGATCTACGAGCCCATCAGCGGCACCTTCGAGAGCATGCCGCCTTTGAGCCAGCCTCGAGGCGGGCATCACGCTTTCCTTCGCAATCAGAACCTGGTGCTCGTGGGTGGTCGAGACGTGAGTGGCCTCGCCGGGAGCGTGGAGATCTACGTCTGGGGGGACGGGAGCAGCGAAGAGGTGGTCTTGACGACCCCCCGTGAGGAGGCCTTCGTCGCCCAACTCAGCGATGGCACTATCCTCGTCGCCGGAGGCCTCGACGCCAAGGCCAAGATCGTCGAGTCCACAGAGCTGGTGGATCCTGTCAACGCAACCCGCAGCGACGGGCCCACTGGTGGGCCGGCCCAGCATGGAGGCTACGCGTTCACCCTCGCCGATGGGCGCGTGGTAGCGGCCGGTGGCTGGACAGGGCCTCCTGTAGGTCTCAGCAAACGCTCATGGGTCTATCAAGCCTCAGCCTGGAGTGATGGCCCCCCCCTCGAGGAGGGCAGTGAGGGTGCGCAGGTGGTGGTCATGGCGAGTGAGCAGGTGATCATCGCCGGGGGCAACGAGCAAGACATACAGCTCTTTTCGGAGGATGAGTTTTTCTCTGCTGGCCGAACCACGGAGAACTTCCGAGAACATGCCATGGTTGCCCTGGGCGCCCGTGTTCTGATCGCTGGAGGGGCTGGCGGGCCCAACGTCGAGATCTGGCAGGATGGTGCGCTTCAGCCCGCAGGAGAGCTTGTTCGTGCACGACGTCAATTCACCCTTACGGCCCTCACTGACGGCAGGGCCTTGGCTATTGGTGGCCGCGTGGCTGGAGCAGCGACGGATGAGACTGAGATCTTCACCCCACGCCCATAACCTCGTTTCTCCTGCTAGTGGCAGGGGCGCGAGGAGCGCCCGTCAGCAGAATGATCGTCTGCTCGTGGTCGCGTTTGTGCCCCTGCTCGCGCTCGCTTGCGGCACGACCACTCAAAGGCGCGGCGCTCAGAATGCCAGCGCCCAGAAACACTGGGTGGTGGTGGGGTTGGCACATGATGTTGATGCACGCGCTCCTGTGGTGGCCGAGCTGGTGAAGGCGCTCTCGGTGCGGGCACGTGTGGAGGTGGTGAAGGCGGCTAAGCGTGTGAAGGTCGTCAGCGCCGAGCGCGCTGTTAAAAAGGCCCTGACGCGGGGTCGGCAGCTCTATCTTCAGATGCAAATGGAGGAGGCCACCGAGCAGCTGGAGAGAGCGTTGGACCAGGCCCGAGTCACCTTCGCGAGAGGGCTCACCAGCAAAGACCTGGCCCAGCTCCATTTACACCTTGCCGCGGTACGATACGCACGGCAGCGCATGGGGCTCTTTCAACGTCACTGCCGCGCGGCCATCGCTTACGATCCCAAGCTCTCACCCAACGCTGACCTTTTCAGCCCTCCTGTGCGCAAGTGTATTGAGGATGCGCGCTCCGAGCAGCTGAAGCATGAGATCGAAGTGGTGGTACACCCCGCCAACGCGACGTTAATCCTCGACGGTGTGCGTCAGGGTAGCAAGCCGCTCGGAGCCCAATTCGCCGGCGAGCATTTTCTACGTGTGGAGCACCCCCTTTATCAGACCTGGGGCCGGGTCTTGCACCTCTCTGCCAAGGCGCACCTCGAGGTGAGGCTGCGGCCCGTTCTGCCCCCGGTGATCATGGGCGCCGCCCTCGCGCAGCCGTCTCTCGCCAAAGAAGCTTTGCCGCTGCTTGGTGCCCACGCGCTGGTGTTGCTGCACAAGAGCAAGGACGGCGCTTCCGTCGCCATGCGAGCTTTGGGTCCACACAAGGAGCTGACACGTGTGCTCTCCCCCGCGACCCCCCTGGCCCAGCTCACCTCGAGCGCGGAGGGTATCGTGGGCATCGCTGGAGTGAGCCCAAGAGCCGAGAAGGTTGATCAGCGTCGCGCCTCATCGCAGCCCACAAGCCAACCCATGGTCAAGCGTTCGTTGTGGAAGAGTCCGTGGCTTTGGGGAGCGGTAGCAGCTGGCGTCTTGGTGGCGGTGATCGTTCCGCTCTCTGTCTCCGGCTCCGATAGTCCCGTGGTGGCCCCGGCTGTAGGGCGGCCCGTGCGCCTCGAGTTGCCCTGGTGATACGCTACCCCTGCTCGTAGCGTTTCTTCAGCCCATAGATTTTCATCTTGTGCACCAAGGTGCGTAGGGGCATGTCGAGGGATTCAGCGGTGCGTGTTTGGTTCCAAGCATTGGCTTCGAGGGCCTCGAGTAGCAGCTGAGCCTCATAGCGTTGCAGCTTCTCTTTGACTGGCAGCGCCTCGTCCATGTCTGGCACGCCATGCACGCCAGGCACGCCATTTTGTCGTGTTTCACCACTGCCTTTGCGCACAGAGCGCGGTAGGTCTTCGAGCTTGATGATCGGGTCTTGGGCGATGACCACCGCACGCTCGATGGCGTTGCGCAGCTCGCGCACGTTGCCAGGCCAAGGGTGATCGAGGAGCGCCGCCCGTGTTTCAGGAGCGAGCTCGCGGACCAAACAGCGGTTTGCCTTGGCCGCCACACGCATGAAGCTCTCCGCGAGAGGTACGATCTCCTCTTTGCGCGCTCTCAAAGGTGGTACATCGAGCACCATGGTGTTGAGTCGAAAGAGCAGGTCTTGACGGAAAGAGCCCTCGATCACCATGGCCTCGAGATCGCGGTGAGTGGACGCGAGGATGCGCACGTCGATCTCGAACTCCCGGCTGGACCCCACGCGCGCCACGCGCTTGGTCTCCAGCACCCGCAAGAGGGAGGCTTGGGCTGCGGCGGAGAGCTCTCCGATCTCGTCAAGGAGCACGGTGCCTCCCGAGGCCTCCTCGAAGACCCCCCGGGCTCGCTCAACGGCGCCGGTGAAGGCGCCACGCTCGTGCCCAAAGAGCACGCTCTCGAGCAGCTGTTCGGGGATCGACGCGCAGTTGATGCAACGGAAGCTTTTCTTTCGTCGTTCGCTGGTGGTGTGCACCACCTGGGCGATGACTTCTTTGCCCGTGCCTGTCTCTCCGGTGATCAAGATCGGGATCGCCGCCTTGGCGACGCGTTTGGCTGTCTCATGGAGTTCGAGCATCGCCGGGCTGGCGATGACGGGTTTTCCCGAGGGCTCTACGCTGGTTTCTCCTGGAGTTCCGGCGAGCTGCACAGGCTGCCGGGCCGTGGCGCGATTACTCGCGCTACGTACCGCTTCCACCAAGTGGTCGAGGTTCGGTCCTTGATCGGGATAGCAAGCGATACCACAGAAGAGCGGAGTCTCACCCTTCTCCGTCCCCACCAAGATTTCGGCCAATTGCCGGGCGTGCTCCACACCACTCTCCACAAGCCCAATCAAGAGTGAGCTGTGGTCATAGACAGCTGCTCGATCAACGTCACGCAGCATGCCGCGCACGCGGGGCGCCCAATGTGCGAGCTGTCCTGCTTTGCGCTTGCGCGCTCGGACCATCACGAGCGCTAAAGGACGCGAGAAGGTGCGCCCTCGCACCAGCTCCTGCTCGAGGACTTCAAGGAGGCGGTCATAGCTCTCCAGGCCATGGAAGCTCTCATTGGCAGGCGCCAGGGAATGAAAGACCCCAGTCACGGCGCCCAGTTGAAGCTCGTCAGTTTCACGCACACGCTGACGACTCTTGATGCGTTTGGCCGCGATGCGGGTGCCATTGGTCGATTGCAAATCTTCAACCCAGAGCTGCCCGTCGACGAGGGTGAAGCGTGCGTGTTGTCGTGAGAGGCTTGGATCGTGGATCACGACATCGGAAGGTCGCCCACGCCCCACCACCAAGCTCTCTCCCTCGGAGATCGACACCAGCTGGGAGCCATCGCGGTGATAGAAGAGCAGGGATGAGGCTTCAGCACGCGCTGGGACCTCAACGCTGGTAGGCAAAGAGAGCGTGCCGTTGGAGGTTCCATCATCGAGGTCAAAATCGTCGCCCACACAGCGCTCCTTACCCACAAGATGAGTGTGCCAGCTCTCGCGGAGCTAATCGAGCAAACATTTGCGTAGTTGTGGTGGGCATTCGTCTGGTGATTGCCGCTACCCACGCTTGCGCTGAAAGCGGATCACCTTCTTCTGCGGTGAAAGGTTGATCTGGTCGAAGACCGCGCCCTCACGTGCGTCGAGGGCCAACATCACAGCCGCCGCCACGTCCTCTGCCACGAGGTGCTCGCTTTCGCCCTGCCCAGGGGCAAAGGTCAGCGGCTCGAAGAAGGGCGTCTCTACCATGCCAGGGTTGATCAGGCAGACTCGGAGGCCGGCAGCGGCCCCTTCCTCCCGCAGCGCTTGGGCAAAGCCCCTCAACCCAAACTTGGCGGCGGAGTAGATCGCGCCCTTTTTTCCGCCGCGTAGAGCGGCCTCGGAGCCGATGAAGACGAGGTCTCCTCCTCCTCGTGTCTTGAGGCTGGGCACCAGAGCACGGGCACAATAGATTTGCGCTGTGAGGTCCAGGTTGATCAACGCTTGAATTTGCTCGTAGGAAAACTCCTCGAGGGAACGAAATTCTCCCCGCCCTGCGGCGAGCACGGCGCTGTCCAAGTCATGAGTGTTGATGATGCTCTCGAGGCGTTGGGGCAGCGCCTCCAGGCTGGCGAGGTCAGCTTCTTCATGGGTGAAAGCTCCCTCGAAGCAGACCTGGCGTCGCGAAAGCCCAACCACTCGGTGGCCCTTGGTGAGCAGGGCTTGGCAGACAGCGGCGCCAATGCCCGAGCTGGCACCGGTGACGAGCACAGACCGCTTCCTCTCAACGTCGAGCATAGGATCCTCCTAGACATGGTCGGCGGAAATGATGAACCGATCAGAATCCGCCCCAGAATCTGTGAGGGCGGGTTTCTGACCGGTTTCTTGCCATTTCATTGCCGTCATTCTTCGTTTCTTTTG
>JAFCZD010000028.1 GCA_019314525.1 Deltaproteobacteria bacterium | reverse complement strand
TGCGTGGACACGTCGTCGCTTTCTTCGGGAGGGTGATGGAGAGAGCGTGATCGTTGGGGCACTGACCATGAGTGTGCATGGCGGCGATAAGAGTGCAGGTCTTCGCAGAGCCTCGCTGGGCTGCCGGCCCCGCGACCGTGGCTTGCCCTCAGTGCCGATCTATCAGCGAACCTATGGTCACTAGCACTAGAGAAAGAATGAAGGCAAACCCCCATTTGATGCATGAACAAAACCTCTCCTTTGTGAGCGTTCAGTCTGAGGGCGAAGAGCCGTCATGTGGTCTGGTGGTATGGGATGAGGATTTTCGCCGGGCATCCCGCAGAACCACGATGAAGGTGAACGCGTGGCGTGTGCTCCGCGCCCTTGTCTTGCCGGCGACCTTTTTCACGCTGAAGATGACGCTCCCCGCAGGCATCACGGCTCAGCCCTACTTGGCCATCATCCTCGCTTTTGGCACCCTGCTGATGCTCGGCGCGGCTGAGCAAATCGTTCTGCCTCTTCTTTTTCGGTCTTCACTCCCAACCGCTGATGCATGGGTGCACAGAGGGGTAACCTTGGCTCTGTGGCTGTTCATCGCGCTTTCGGGCTATTTCCTGGCGTATACCAATCCGCTCTTGCTGACGGTGGGTTGGTGGTTTTGCGCTTTGGCGCTCTGGCTTCTTCGCACGTGGGAGGCTCGGGGTGCGTTCAAAGGCGCTCAGCTGGTGGACGGAAGTTACAAGCTCTTCGCTGCGCCAGAACGTCGCTGGAAGAAGAGGCGACAACTCGGCAAAGGCAAGATCTACGAGCTTCCAGAGTCCTCGCCTCTGTCCGAGTACAGCGTTCAGGTTGTGACCGGAGCGGAGCCCCTGGTATATCTGGGGTGTGCTGCGCGGAGGTTCTTCAAGAAGAGCGAGCTTCGCGGGGTGATCGCTCATGAGTTTGGTCACTCCCACAGTACAGGAGCGGCCGGCTTCGAGCTTCTGGAGTGGGGGTGGCGTCTATTCGGGCTGCCTCTGCTTATCGCCTTGGGAGTCGAGAGCGTCCATGGGCGGCTCAGCGGACTGGGTTGGCTTATCTTGGCCGCCCTTGCCTGGCTGGTTTCCCGCGGCATCGCCGCAGGGCTGCATCGCCCAGTGGAAGTCGCCGCAGATCGATTTGCGGTGGAGGTGACGCGTGACCTGAGGTCTTTCGCCAACGCCCTCCGGCGCCTGGCCACGGTGAACCAGGGGAACGTCTTCCCTAATCTCTTGGATGTGTGTCGCCTTAACACGCACCCGTGTACTCAGCGCCGCCTCATGGCCCTCAACCGGCTCAAGGGCGTCCTGGGTGTGTCGAGATCTTCTGCAAACATAAAGAAACGTCGCAGATAGTGGGTGGCGAAGGGCTGGAATTGGTGGTGAGTAGAATCCCAAAGGACGGATTCGGAGAAGGCCAATAAGGCCCGTGAACGGTTACTGGCCTTTCACTGTGCTGAGTGAGGCAGTCCCGTATTGTGCTGTCGTGTGCGCATGAAATGTCCGCGCTGCCATGATGTGCCCTTGGAGGCCCCTCATCCCCCTTTCGCACGGCACGAGACCCAACGCTCTTGGATCCTCGCCTGCGAGAGATCGATCGCTGCTCGGCGTGTCAAGGCGTGTGGTTTGACAAGGGGGAAATGGTTCGTGGGCTGGAGGAAGCCGCGCTGGTGGACCCCGCGTCGGCGTCAAGAGACTTTGCGCGTCGACCCATCATCGTCACCTCCCATTCTGGGGTCAGGGTGTCTGGTTTGATGGAGGCGAACTTTCCAAATTTGCCCAGGCAGGAGCTCCACAGCGAGCACTCCAAGCGAAGGAATTCCCCTAACCTCAGCTTCTCCACAACTCTTGTCTGAAGGACATCTCGGTCGTCGGGTGATGGGTCCATTCAGGATGCGCGGAGCAAGAGGCCAGAGTTGCCCCCTGGCTCTTGGCCCAGCCCCGTCAAGTTCGGCTTCCGCGACAAGCGCGACCGCAAGGTCAAAAAGCTGAAGATGGGCGACCGCCTCGACCTGCGCGTGAAACTCCCCGACGGCTACACGCCCGGCGACCTGCTCCACGTCTCACTGGCCGCCTGCATGGCGTGGATCCTGCGACCGCTAGACACCTGGATCGTTGATTGGTGGCAGAAGTACCGTCGGCGTGGACGCGGAGGGTACGGTTTCCGAGGTCTTGAATCTTTGTGAGAATCTCGTCCAGGATCTGGATGATGAGATGGACGATCAATTCGAGACTTTTCGAGAGATGATCGCATGGGGTAAGTTGGAGGAGCATCGATTGTGGAAGGTTCCGCAGGGATGGAAAGAATCCATCGAGAAACTGAAAGAGCAGCTTCGCTGAAATTCTTGAGAACCTGCACGCTCTTGAGCTGCTCTGCTCTTGTCTGGCTTGTCATCACAGGTTGCAGCGAAACGGCCTCACTCACGGACGCGGGTTTACGCGACGCGGGTTCACGCGACGCGGGTTTACGCGACGCGGGTTCACCCGATGCGGCGATGGACGCACGATCACTCATCGACGGTGCAGAACGAGATACCGCGCTCTTTGATGTTGCCGTTGCTTGTATCCTCACGGAGGAGACTCGAACAGAGACCGAAAGTGGGCTCCGTGTTGTGCATCACCATGGGCAGTCGTTTGTAAGCTGGCGCGACCGTGCAGAAGGAATGGAAGGCGAGACCTATCGCTACCAGCTCTACCGCTCAGTGGATGCCATCACAGATGAAGCTGACCTCGCAGGGGCAGAACTTGTTGTGTCTGGCATCCTCAACCACTCAGGGCAGCTCTTTGGCGAGGCATTCAGGCCCCTTGAACGCCTCAACCCGGAGAGCGCCATGGCGATGGTGGAAGAAGGTGAGCCTGCCCTCGAGCTTTGGTCAGGGCTCTGGGTGACCACGACGCGTGAGACAGGTTGTGCCTACTACGCGGTGATCGCGACGGACGTCGAGGGCAAGGCCCTAGAAGCTGTCAGCCCTGGCGTGAACGCGACCGTGGATCCCGTCAGCGAAGGGGTCGCCCTTCGGGCACCGATTCAGCGCTACAACTCGGACGAACGTGGCGTGTACTCGCCCCAGACACGTGTGACCGGAACTCCAAGTCTGCCCCTCATCGTCAACCTTCACGCGAGCAGCGCGACGGGCGGCGGCGCGGGTGACTACGGGGACTACTACAACTACTTTGGTGACACCTCCATGGGCTATCAGGACGGGATTCCGAGCGTGTTTTCGGTGGAAGAGACGCACTCCGGTCCGCAACTGTTGACGATGAAGAGTCGAGATACCATCGTATCGCCTGACGGCTCCCGCGGTGTCGAGACCCATTGGTTCGGATACGTCGCCGATCCATCAAGTGGCCAAGGTCGTTACGCCTACCCCTACACTGAAGCGCGGCTGCTCTGGACCATCCCGTGGGTCATCGCTCATTACTCTGTCGATTTAGATCGTGTCTACGGTGAAGGAGGCTCCATGGGCGCCTGGGGAACCATGACGTTCTCTTTTCGTCACCCGGAAATATTCGCGGCGGTCTATCCCAACCGGCCACGGTTTTACCAACGTTCCCTCGCCAGCCTCGACGGTCCCATCGACGGTGTCACCCTTCCCAATGGAACGAGTTGGGAGGTGCAGCATGACTCCGTCGCGTTCGTCCGAGTACATCCAGCGGACCTGCCATTCCTTGGGTGGAATATTGGACGCAAGGATGGTTATGCCACCTGGAAGGAGCAGTTAGACATGGTGCATGCGCTGCATGATGGCCACCACGGATTCGCCTTTGCCTGGAACAACAATGACCACTCGGGCGGTGTGAGCGCCGGCGAGGAGATTGTTAGATGGTACCCGCGAGAGAAGTTTGCTCGGAACCTCAGCTACCCCGCGTTCGCCAACAGCTCCATCGACGACGACCTTGGCAGCGGTGATCCATCCGATGGCGATCTCGAGGGCGGGATCAACCTAGGGTTCGACTGGACGCTCCACGTAGACAGCTCTACGGAATGGCGCCTTGATCTTCGCAACGGCTTGGCGGCTGCTGGCATGCAGGTTGACGTGACGCCCCGTCGTCTTCAAGCGTTCAAGATCACGCCTGGCGAGACCCTCAGCTACGAGGTCACACGTGGCGGACTCACGCTCTCCTCTGGAAAAACCACGGCAAATGAACATGGCCTGATCACGCTGGAGGTCGTCTCGATCTTGCCTGGCACAGACACCAGCATTCAGATCACCCACTGATCGTCAGACCTAGAGAAAGCGCCCCCAGCCAGATTTGAACATCTTGTTCGCCTGTTGTCCTTGGAGGTGTCCGTAGAACACCGGATATCGCGACCGACTTTCGCCGACACATCCGCGGTGCTGTCAGCGCTTCGCGGGGCGTCGATAATCGCCAAGTCCATGACTTGGCTGTCGCTCAAAGGCTGAGAGTCGTCGGAGCACGACGCCGCAAAAATGACGCACAACCCCATGAGCAACAAAACGCAGGTCGGTGAATGAACAGGGTTCATTGAAGACTCCTACTGGGGACGGGCTGAGTTGTGGGGACGGGCTGAGTTGTGAGCACAGGCTGAGTTGCGGGCACAGGCTGAGTTGCGGGCACAGGCTGAGTTGCGGGCACAGGCTGAGTTGCGGGCACAGGCTGAGTTGCGGGCACGGGCTGAGTTGTGAGCTGAGTTCCGGGAACGGGCTGGGTGGTGGGGATGACCGCCTGGCTTGTGGCCTCCTCTGCTTGGCCTCGTGTGTCGGCTTTGGCGCCCGCCGCCAGCTCTCCCGCCCAGCCGAGGTAACTCACGCCAAGAGCATGGGACGTGGTTTGGCCCTGAAAGTAGGCTTGATAACCCACCACATAGGCGTTCATTTCCAGGCCCACCATGAGGCTAAATCGCATGGTGTCACTGACTGCTTGTCCCGGGGTCAGGTTGAAGGCGAAGGCTGGCTGAACGACTAATTTTCCCAAGAGGGATGACCATTGGGAGAGGTCATGGGCGCTGCGCATGGCGATTTGAACTGGGGCGTTAAATCCTTCTTGATAGCGGAGGTCCATCGTCGCACCGAAACCGATGCTGCCCGTGGTGCCCACACGATGGGAGGCCCCCACCATGCCACCGGCGCCAATGAGCCAGGACATGCCGAAGTCCACGTCCGAGCCGCTCGTCCCGACGAATTGCACGGGCAGCGTGCCACCGGCCACGACTTGCCATGCGTCGGAATCTCCTTGGCCAAGGATATAGCGTGAATAGAGCGGGTTGAGATTGAAGCCGAATTGATAGACGCCTCCGCCACCGGCGACGATTAGGTTGCCCTGGATCTCCACGTCACTGAGGCGATCGATGGGCACGGTCCAACTTGCGGGAATCGTTGTGCCGTAGGCATTGGGCGCTGTGCCACCCGGGCTGTTGACCTCAAGCAGCGTTCCAACCCGCGGTTGCGAGTGGCTGAGCTTGTTGCCGCGCTCCATGGTGCGAAATGCACTCTGGAGGGTGAGGCTCTGCACGGTGGAGCTTCCTGCGCTGCTCAACAGGACGCCACCACCACCCAAACAATAGAGCAACAACCCCACGTACCGTGTGTCCTCTGCGGCTTCGTGATTCATGGAGTCGAACGTCAGGGCGCCCCAAGTGCACTGTTCTCCCTCGCAGCTGTAGCTCGTGCCGCATACTGTGCATCCGCTCTGGCACTCAGGGGATTGGAGCTTGTGCAAGCTCTCATAGGGATCGGCGGCGTGGGCGAGGTGAGTTTGAGCGAGGACCATGCAGAGCAGAGCGGATGTCCAGCAGCGCACAACGCGGACGTTCGTCATCAAGACCTCTCCATGGCTCTGAAGGCTGTTTGAATGAGGGTATTCGGGAATAGCTCACTCGTCATCAATTGATTGGATTCGTTCCAGCACCGTGCGTGCCCGCCTAAAATCCACAGCAGCCCTTGACTTCTCCTGTTATGAGCATATGCTCATAACAGGAGGTCGTGATGCCCCGTCCCTGTAAACAACGCCGCATTGGACACACGCCACGTGCTCGCATTTTCAAACCTCAGGGAGTTCCCCTGAAGGAGCTCGAGGGGTTGACTCTGGGGCTTGATCAGCTCGAGGCGTTGCGCCTCGCGGACTTAGAGGGTCTCAAGCTCGAAGACGTCGGGGAAACCATGGGGGTTTCTCGGGCTACAGCGGGCCGGATCGTCGAGGCCGCACATCGGATCGTGGCCCAAGCCCTTGTGGAGGGCCGGGCTTTGAGCATTGGCGGTGGGCCTGTGATGCCTCCACGTGGTGGGGGCAGAGGACGCGGGCGCCGCAAGGGTGCAGGGCATCCGACACATAACGATCAAGGAGAAGATATGCCTAATCAAGATGGAACAGGCCCTATGGGTGAAGGATCGCAAACAGGTAGAGGAGTTGGGCGCTGTGGCCAGCCAGGTCGAGGCCAAGGTCGCGGCCAGGGTCGCGGCCAGGGCCAGGGCCAAGGCCAGGGCCAAGGCCAAGGCCAAGGCCAAGGCCAAGGTCGAGGCCAAGGTCAGAACAACCAAGGAGAAAACAATGCCTAATGGAGATGGAACTGGACCCAGGGGTGACGGACCGCGGACGGGTAGGGGAGACGGACGCTGTGTCCAACAAGGGCAAGGACGCGGCCAAGGAGGTCCTGGCCGAGGGCAAGGGCAAGGGCAAGGGCAAGGCCGTGGGCAAGGGCAAGGCCGTGGTCAAGGGCAAGGCTTTGGTCGTCAAGGGCAAGGCCGTGGGCAAGGGCAAGGCTTTGGTCGTCAAGGTCAGGGTCGTGGTCAAGGCTTCGGCTGTGATGGCACGCGCCGTCGTCGGCGTGGCCGCGATGAGGTGGTCACCCCAGTGGAGAACGCTGAGTAATCATCATGCAGTGGTGGCGGCAGTTGCCACCCAAGCTCCATTTTCGCTGTAAAATCAGCACGCGAACTTGGACCGCCATTTGCAGTTCGTTACCGCGATGGTCCTTCGACTCCTGACGCTCATTGGTCTGGCGTTCTTGCTCGTCACACCTGCGGTCGAGGCTAGGAGCCCTTCCACGCCGATTATTCATGCTCGTTCAGCGGCGAACCTCGCGCCGAAAGTGCGGCGCCTCTTGGCTCGCAAGCCCAACGCGCATATCGCTGTGGTCCAAGGGAGCTTCGACTGGACTCACCAGGGGCACCTCGATTTGATTGCCACGGTGGCCAACACGAAGGCCCAGCGCCCAGACGTTGTGTTGGTGTTGCCAACGCACAAGCCAAGCAACAAGGTGCACCTTTTTGGGACTTTCGGCCGCCGCCTCAAACACCTGGGCGCCGCTGTGGCCGGAGACACGCGCCTTGACCAGCGAGTCTCGGTCTCGGATCTCGGGCGGATGCTCGATCGTAGCGCACCAGGAGCTCAAAGGGATTTGCCCTGGAACTTGGTGCGCGAGCTGCGAAGGGCGTTTCCTAGGGCGCACCTTTCTTACGCCCTCGGTGCCAACGCCTTCACTGCGTCTCGTGGTTGGAAGGACTTCGATCAGGCATTACGAGAGAGCAAGGTGGACCTGGTGGCGGTGCGTCGGCCAGGGACCCACCTCGATGATGCCGAGCTGAAGCGCGCCTCGCGTGTCATCGGGCGTGCAGGCAAAAAGGCGATCTCCAGCACAGAGATTCGCCGTGTCCTCGATGCAGGATCCCTCGTGGGTCTGAAGGAGAGCGTACCCCTCAGCACTTACCAAGCGCTGCGGCTCGAACAGCGCCGCCTCGTGCAGCATGCGTTTGGCGTTCGTGTGCCTGCTGGGGCGCCAGACATCACCGTCGCTTTCAACCCTGCTGAGGTGCGCGCGTTGAGTCCCGACCAGCGAGAGCTCATCGCTGAGCAGCAGCGCGCGATCAATCGCTCCCAGCGGCGCTACCAAAAAGAGATCTCCAGCGTCGATCCTCGTGGCATCGATCCAACGCTTGGTTACACGCCAAACCTCAAGCTCCTAGGCCAGGACAAAGCGGGGAAGATTCGCCAGCATCGCCTCTTCAAGCGGGTCGAGACGGTGAAGGCCAAGAAGGAGGAGTCAGCGACGATCCTCGCCAATTTGATGGGGCTGAAGACTCCGCTGGCACGGGCGATCTCTTTTCGCGAGCGCGGGGCGCACTACAGCTGGGTCCCTGGCGCCGTGCTCGACTGGGAGCCTGGGCTGGAGCAGATTGGGCAAGCTTACGACTTCCGTCAGGCGAGCAGCCGTGTGGTGCATGACCTCGTGCTTTCACGCTTCTTCAACGAGACTATCGGCAACATGGATGTGTGGTGGGCGCAGTTTCTTCGGCCACGCGACGCCAAGCAACGTTATAAGCGCATCGTCAACGTGGACTTTGGCGAGGCCTGGACACGCAGGGATTCGCAATGGGTGCAGGGCGCCATCGAAAAGGGCTGGGGCAGGAGAGTGGATGCGAAGGACACACGCTGGACTTCACGCCGCTTCTCCTTCGAGCAAAAATTGGGTTGGGACAACAAGACCTATGATTCACAGTACACAGCCTTCGGTCAGCTCTGGAGGGCCTACGTCAAAGGTGGGGTGAAGCTCGATATCCCATCTGTCAAGGCGACCCTGGCTCGCATCAAGGCCATGCCGCGGGCGCTCTTCGCCGGCGCCTTGGCTGGCTTTCTTGACGAGGCTGAAGAGGTGGGGCGTGGCTACGTGCACATCCAAGGGGCGGGACGCGATTGGAAACGCGTGGTGGTAGAAAAGAAGATGCTCGATCGGATCTATCGCGGCGTGGACGAGTTCAACGTCTTCCTCGATCAGCTGCAGGCAGCCCCCAACAATCCTCGCAGTACCATCTACCAGCAGGCTTCGAGCTACCGCGCGACTCAGTTCTGAGATGAGCTGAGAGTTTCCAAGACGCGAGTCCCGAGGTACTTTAGCTGGGCAGCCTGGGTCTATTTTCGCAAACTCGAAATACGGCACGTCATCGTCCTGGTTCTCCCTCTCCTCGCCCATCTCCACAGCCTGCAGGGTGGACCGGAGCTTGTCGTGTGGTAGCTATATCGGAATGGTCGGCGGCACGGTCGGGCACAGTGCGGCACAGGGTGGCACAAGCGGATGAGTCAAATGGAAGGATTTCCGCCGATAAGGGACGGTCCATAAATTGCTTCAGGTGAGGGCCAACCAGCATGGGAGTGAACGGATGAAAACCTGTTGTGTACTGATCGCAATTTTGGTGGGGAGCGCTGGCGATGCGTTTGCTGACGCTGGATTTTGCCCAAGTGACATGGCCCCCTATTGTCTCGATGTGACGACAATGACTGCATGTGTGGCCGGGACCTTCCAGGAGACAGATTGTAATGCCCAGTGCAGAGCGAGCGGATCTGGTAGTGGTTCCTGCGTTACGTCCACGTCCGATGGTGGCATGGGAGGGGCGTTCTGCTCTTGTGGGCCAGCACTTGACGGGGCGCCCGTCGATGATGGTGTGACAGGTCCAGATGGGCCGGGCCTTGACGGGGCGCTCATCGATGATGGGTCGACAGTTTCTGATGGTGCGACGTCCAAGGAGAGCAGCGACGGAGGTTGTGCCATTGCCGCGACCTCCAAGCGAGGCGGTGGAGGACATCTGCCCATGTGGGGCCTCATTCTCGTCGTCATCGGCAGAATGGTACATCGTCGAAGGCAGAACTCTTGAGTTGGTGGCAGGTCGATGCGTGGTTGAGCAGCTTCTTGGTTATCCGCTACAACCGGTCGCGCACCCCGTCGCAGGTGATCCTCAACGCGGGCCGCGAGTTTTCCGCGAAAGGAACCTGAATCCTTCGGGTCTTCCGTCGCGCATCAGTAGCCCTTGAGGTCGTCCACCGTCAGCGCGGGGTTTGTGTCGTCGGGCTTGAGGACAGCCTCCCGCGTGGGCCGAGGTGAGCGTTGCACTGCACCGTCCCGTTGTTTCCTCTCCGTGAAGGCGTCCTCTGGATAATCACTCGCCGCGTGAGCTGCGCCGTAGGGCTCTTGCTCGAAGCCCGTCGCCACGGCCTCGAGTCCCTCGGGGAGCAAGGCATCGGGATCCAGGGCGTCAGGCGCCAACGTTTCTGGCGCCACAGCGTCTGGGGCCAACGTTTCCGGCGCCTCCGCAGGCAGGGTTTCCGGCGCTGTGCTGTTTGGTGCCACTGCCTGTCCGATGAAATACGGTGGCGGCGGGTAGCCATAGCGCGCGGGTGAAAAGAACGCTGGCTCCATGTCTTCAAAGCCATCTGCCAGAAGAGCGGGTTGGAAGCTCGGTACGACACCGGTGGGGGAGAGGTAGCCCTCCACGCGGTCTTGTCGACCCGAGCGCTGCTGCGTGAAGATGAAGAGGTCTTGCACGCGGTAGTCACCCTTTTCGTCGAGGGGGAGCACCTCCCCAATGGCTGTTAGCCTGCGGGACCCATCGCGGAGGCGGTTCGTGCAGACCACGAGGTGAATCGCCGATGACACCTGAGCGCGCAGCGCTCGCAAGGGCAGCCCCACGCCAGAGAGCATCGCGAGGCTTTCGAGGCGGCTCATGGTCTCAAGAGGGCTGTTGGCGTGTACCGTGCTGAGGGTGCCGCCGTGCCCCGTATTCATCGCCTGAAGCAGGTCAAAACACTCGCCCCCTCGCACTTCCCCAATGACGATCCGATCGGGGCGCAGGCGGAGCGAGGAGTGCAGCAAATCACGCATGGTGACCGCGTTGCGTCCGTGGCGGTCCGGGGGGCGGCTCTCGAGGGGCACGAGGTGCTGCTGATTGAGCTGCAGTTCGGCCGAATCCTCAATGGTGATGATACGTTCTTCGTTGGGAATGAAATGAGAGAGCACGTTTAGCAGGGTCGTCTTGCCGCTGCCCGTGCCCCCAGCGACCATCATGTTGCGCTTTGTTTGTACACAGACCTGCAAGAACCGCGCGGCCTCAGGCGTGACAGAGCCATAACCGATGAGGTTCTCGATGGTCAGCCCACCCGGGTGAAATTTTCGGATGGCGATCACCGCGCCGCAACGAGCCATGGGCGGCAAGAGCACATGGATCCGTGAGCCGTCGGGGAGGCGCGCGTCGAGGCGTGGGTTTTCATCATTGAGGGGCCGGCCCACGAACTGCGCCATATTTCGGGCCGCGGCGAGCAGGCCGTCTTCAGTGAAGCGAGAGTGTGTTTGGGTCAGTTGCCCTTGACGCTCGACCCAAACGCTCTCAGGGCCGTTGATCATGATTTCGGTGACAGAGGGGTCGTCGAGATGCTCGACAACAGGACCCAAGAAAGCCCGGAGGGATTCAGAGAACATGCTCATGGCGTTCATCCTACGCTTCGTGGGGGTGAACCGGCAAGGGCAGGGAGTGATCCCACAGGGCCTGACGCGTGCCAAAATGGCAATATCGGCGTGACAGCCTGGCTGGCTGATGCCAAATAGCCCATGATTGCAGGGGATCTGTCACTGGCATTGGAATTGCTAAGCCATCGAGGGAGTGTGTCGGCGGTTCGTGCGCCAAGCCCTGAGGAGAATGATGATGGATGATCCAGTGATCCTCCTGGTGGATGACGAAGAGGCCAATTTGCTTTCTCTCTCGCGCATTATGAAGCGAGAGGGTTTTTCGGTGCTCACAGCAGGAGACGCAAAGGCTGGCCTCGAGAGCTTACGGCAGCATCGGGTGAACGTCTTGATCACGGATCTCGTGATGCCGTCGATGACGGGCGTTGACCTTCTCAAGGCGGCTCGGACCATCGCCCCGGAAACAGAGGTGGTGGTGATGACGGCCTATGGCACCGTGGAAAATGCTGTGGAGGCGATGAAGCAGGGGGCGTACGACTTCGTCACCAAGCCGCTCAAGCGGGCCCATATCGTCGGTGTGGTGAAGCGCGTGCTCGAGAAGCAGTCCTTGGTGGTGGAGAATCGGACCTTGAGGGCGCAGCTCGAAGCCACACGACGGCGCGCTATTGTTGGCAACAGCCTCCCTTGGCGGCGCACTATGGAGGTGGTGATGCAAGCCGCTCCTAGCTCCGCCACAGTCCTCTTGATGGGCGAGAGTGGCACTGGCAAGGAGCTTCTGGCCCGGGCGGTTCATGAAAATAGTCAGCGTGCGAGCGCGCCTTTTATTGCTGTGAACTGTGCGGCGATCCCAGAATCAATCCTCGAAGCGGAGCTCTTTGGCTATGAACGGGGGGCATTCACCGGAGCGGTCAGCCGAAAAGATGGGCGCTTCAGCCTGGCGGATGGTGGAACCCTTTTCCTTGACGAGGTCGGCGAGATTAGTCGTCAAGTTCAGGTCAAGCTGCTCCGGGTACTCCAGGAAGGTGAGTTTGATCGTCTTGGGGGGAGGACCGAGAAGGCTGATATTCGCTTGGTGGCGGCCACCAACAAGGACCTGATGGCGGAGGTGTCCGCCGGACGCTTTCGTGAGGACCTCTTCTACCGATTGAACGTCATTGGCCTCGACGTGCCTCCTCTGCGTGAGCGGAGTGAGGACATCCCGCTGCTGGCAGACTTCTTTTTGCGGCGCTATACCGAGAAGAACGGCAAGACGATCTCTGGCTTTGAACGGGATGTTATCGACCGCTTTGGTGCTCATCGCTGGCCTGGCAATGTGCGGGAGTTGGAGAATGTCATTGAGCGAGCCGTGGTGCTCACCAAGGGCCAGGTGATCACAGAGGACGACCTGCCTCGCGACCTCTTTGGGGGGCGGGGAGGTCACCACCAAACCATCACTATCGCCATCGGTACTCCCTTGGAAGATGTTGAAAACCGACTTGTTTTCGAGACACTTCGTCACACCAAGGGAGACAAGCGCCTGGCCGCCCAGCTCCTGGGCATCGCCACTCGCACCATCTACCGTCGACTGGAGGCAGCCCGTGAAGACGAGGATGTCTTTCCGGAGCCCTGAGTGATCCAGGTTCATGTGATTGCCATATTGGCAAGGCCTGCCTTGCGTGGGATGCCTCTCTTGCCAATTTGTCCCAACCTGAAAAGTCTCTCTCAAGAAGGACTTCATTCCACAGGTTTAGGAAGCTTGCCTTTTGGCGCTAAATTTGCACTATATCGCCCTGCCCATGAATGTACTGATCCGCAAATACTTCTGGACCCTCAATCTGCTGGTGATCAGCATCTGCGCCTATCTCCTCGCTAGCGCTGGGGGGCAGCTCCTTTTGATCAAGATGCCCATTCCCAAACGTCGTGTTGCCCGGAGCAACTTGGGCAACAGCGCGGGCTTGACAGGGCGGACTCGCGATGTGTCGGGGATCCTCGCGAGAAATATTTTTTGCTCTGAATGTGAGCCTGAGCAGGCCGTGGTGGTGACGCCAGCAGCCGGAGCGGGCGACGAAGGTGCTCCAAAGGTTGGTGGCGAGGGCGAGGCCGTGAAGAGCACCCTTGGCCACAAGTTGATCGTCACCTTGGTAAGCGAGCAGGACAAAGCCTGGTCCTATGCTGCGCTCTTCGATCCTTCGGACAACAAGACCCGTATCTATTCTATTGGTCAGAAGATCTTCGCCAATGAGGCGAGGCTCGTGGATATTCTTTCGCGACGGGTGCTCTTGCAGCGCGAAGGGCGTAACGAGTACATCGATCTCGACGATGGTTCGGCCCCCAAGCGAGGCGCGCCGCGACCCAAGGCCGCAGCTCGCTCCAAGAGCCCCTTTGGTAAGTTTGCCTCCGAGATCTCCAAGGGGGTACGCAATGTGGGGCCCAATAAGTGGGAGATCCAACGTAGCGCGCTCAACAAAGTGTTAGGCAACACCACCATGCTCGCGCGCTCAGCGCGTATTGTGCCCAGCGTTCGCAATGGCAAGCCCAACGGATTCAAGCTCTACGCGATCCGCCCAGGCAGCGTGTATTCGCTGATTGGGATGCAAAATGGTGACACGATTCACGCCATCAACGGCCACGCCATCACCACCCCTGATAAGGCCTTGGCGGTCTACACCAAGATCCGCACGGCGAGCCACCTGACGATCTCGTTTTCCCGCCGAGGAAAACCTCAAACCAACGACTACACTATTCGCTGACAGGATGAAGCGCATGCAGCGGCTGCGAAATTTCTCTCTGATGATGCTCCTTGTGAGCGGCCTTTTTGGGGTACCCAAGCAAGCCTGGTCCCAGGCACGGCCGACAGTCTCCAAGGAGGAGCTGCGGAAGCGGCGTGAAGAGTCACGCAAGAGGCGCCAGGAGCATTTGAAGCAAGCACGTGAGCTTCGGCGTGCGCGCGGTGTGAAGCGGCCTGGACGTCTGGGGAAGGTCACGCCGCCCAAGTTTTCTCCAGCAGCGAGGCCAGCCATCAAGATGGCGACGAAGCCTGGGTTGCCGGTTGAAGCGAATGGGCCAGCAAAACAGGAAGGAATGCTCCCTGGCGAAAAGGAGTTCAACGAGTGTGTGAAGCTTCCTCCAGGGCGGAAGATCAAGATTACCCTCAAGCCAGAGTCTGATCTCACAGACCTCGTCGGTTGGATCAGCAGCATGACCTGCAAGCGCTTCATCCTCGCCTCGAATTTGCGCTCGCAGAAGGTTACGATCATCTCGCCGGCACCGGTGACGGTCCGTGAGGCTTACCGAGCCTTCATAAGCGCTCTGGACGTGATGGGGCTCACCGTGGTGCCCTCTGGACGTTATCTCAAGGTGGTGCAGGGGAACTGGGCGATCCAGTCATCAATCCCGACCTTCACCAACAAGCAGCGCGGCCGCCTCCCCTCGAGCGATCAGATCATCACCCAGATCATTCAAGTGGAGCATGTGGATGTTAACGACATCTTGCTGGTCTTCAACAAGATGAAGTCGCGTTCTGGGGACATTACCGCCTACCGTCCCTCCAACTCGTTGATCATCACTGATGGCGCCAACCGCGTGCGGCGCATGCTGGGCATCCTCAAAGAACTCGATGTGCCCGTGAGCGGGGAGAAGATCTGGGTGGTGCGCTTGCGCAACGCTGACGCTGAGGAGACCTCCAAGATTCTGACGCAGGTCTTCGCCAAGCAGGCGCGGGGGAGCAAGTCCCGACCCAAGATGGTCAAGCGTGGGGCAAAGAAGAAAACTCGTTCACCGGCGCCAAAGAGTCGGCAGATCGCTTCGGCTGACGCTGTGGCGTCGAAGGTGATCACAGACCCCGCTAGCAACTCGCTGATCATCGTCGCTACCCCCTCGGCCTTCGCCCAGATCGCGGCGCTGATCAAGAAGCTCGATGTGGCGGGTGAGGGCGTTAATCAACGCATCCACGTGCACTACCTCGAAAATGGTGACGCAGAGGAGATGGCGGCGACGTTGGCCGGTTTGACCCAAGGCGCGGCAGGTCGACGCACCACCAGCCGAACCAGTCGCAGAGGATCCACCGCCCGGCCGAAGGCTCGCAAGAGCGGGGGTACCACAGCGACGCTCTTTGAGGGCGACGTGAAGATTACCGCCGACAAGGCGACGAACTCGCTGGTGATCGTCGCCTCCAGCAAGGATTTCCTCGCGCTGCGGCGTGTGATCAAGCGCCTCGATATTCCACGGCGTCAGGTCTTCATCGAGGCGGTGATCATGGAGGTCTCTCTCGACAAGTCCAACAAGCTCGGCTTCGCTTATCATGGTGGTAAGCTCTTCGGCGAGGGTGACTCACAGTCCATTGGTTTTGGTGGGGTACAGCATAGTAGCTGGCAGTCGATGTTGATCGATCCACTCTCGTTGATGGGCTTGGCGGCCGGGGCCCGTGGCGCGCTGGTGGAAGGCTCTGCTGAGTTGATGGGTGTCTCCACGGATATCCCCGGCTTTGGCGTGATGTTTCAGGCCCTGCAGCTCGACAACAACATCAACGTGCTCTCATCTCCCCATATCCTCACCACGGACAACGTGGAGGCCGAAATTACGGTAGGGCAGAACCTGCCCTTCCAAGGCGCGTTCACAGGAGGTGGCCTGGGCGCCGCTGCGGGGGCCTCGAGCTTTTTGCCGCAGGTGTCCGTGCAGCGGCAGGACGTCGCGCTGAAGCTCAAGATTACCCCCCACGTGAACGCCAGCGATATGGTGCGCCTCGAGTTGGACCAGGAGGTCTCCGATATCTCCTCCCCGAACTTCAATGGGCTGGGCCCGGCGACCTCCAAGCGCACGGCCAAGACGACGGTGGTGGTGCGTGACCAGCAAACGGTGGTCATTGGCGGCATGATGCAAGAGCGGCAGACCAACGAGGTGAGCAAGGTACCGCTCCTCGGGGATATTCCAGTCCTCGGCTATCTCTTCAAGTACACCACCAAGTCGAAGGTGAAGACCAACCTGCTGATCGTGCTCACGCCTTATGTGATTCGTGACCAGAGTGACCTGCGGCGTATCTTCAAGCGCAAGTTGAAGGAGCGGCGGGAGTTTATCGAGCGCTACACGTCTTTTAAGCCCCATGAGATTTCGCACCAAGTTGATTTTCGGCACAAGCGAGGGTTGCTCTCCGAGATCAACCGTGTGGGGATGCAGGTGGAAGAGGAAGTGAAGCTCCTGGAGCAGTCCAAGCCCAGCAGTGGTGATGATGTCGAGCCTGTGGACATGCCCAAGGGCTTGGTCTCGAGTGGCGCCGCGCCGCCGAGCGCAGCAAATCGGTTGCCTGGAAAAGCGCCAAGCCATAACCCAGGGCTCAACCCTAAGCGTAGCGGGCGGCTCCGTGTGAGGCCGATGAAGAAATGATTGAGTCGAGCCTCACGACGGTCCTGTTGCGGGATACTTCATTGACACGAGACCGCCTGGACGAGGCCCTCGAGTTGCAGAAGGTCGAGGGCGGGACCTTGACTGGAGCGTTGCTGGCGAGCCGCGCGCTCCCTGAAGAGGAGCTGCTGCGCGCCATGGCGCAGGAGGAGGGCCTCGAGTATCTGCCCAAGCTCGATTTTGAAGATATCGACACGCTTCTGGTGGACGAGCTGCCCATCAACTACGCCAAGACCCACCTGGTGCTGCCGCTCTTTCGTCACGATCAAGCGGTGAAGGTGCTTTGCGCCAACCCCGATGGGGTGGACGCCATCGATGATATGCGCACTATGCTTGGCGCGGAGGTGATCCCAGTCCTCTCCACGAGTGAGCATGTGCTCGACCTGATCAACCGTACCTACGCCAAGCGCACGAGCGCGGTAGATCTGGAGGAGAACGAGGACGTCTCCGGCGACTCTGAGGAGCTGGTAGATATCATCGACTCCACAGATGAGGCGCCGATCATTCGTTGGGTGAACTCACTGATCTTTCAGGCCGTCAAGGACCGCGCCTCGGATATCCACATCGAGCCTGGAGAGCGCGAAGTCATCGTACGTTATCGACGTGATGGTGTGCTCTACGAGCTGCGCCGGGCCAACCGTGGTTACGCCGCGAGTATTAGCGCACGCGTCAAGATCATGAGTGGGCTCAATATCGCCGAGAAACGTTTGCCGCAAGATGGGCGCATTAGACGTCGTATCGCCGGTAAGGATATCGACATGCGTGTGGCCACGGCGCCCACGGCGCGTGGCGAGCGCATCACCATTCGCCTGCTTGACAAGACCTCTGTGGTGCTGAACCTGGCTGATATCGGGATGGGTTCCGATCACTTGACGCGGATGAATAAGATCATCCAGCGTCCCAATGGCATCTTATTGGTTACGGGGCCCACGGGGAGTGGCAAGACGACGACGCTCTACGCGGCGCTCTCACAGATCAACACCCCAGACAAGAACATCCTCACCATTGAAGACCCAGTGGAGTATCAGCTCGAGGGGATCAGCCAGACGCAGGTGAACTCGAAGATTGATCTCACCTTCTCTAGCGGGCTCCGCTCATTCCTCCGTCACGACCCGGATGTGATCATGGTGGGCGAGATCCGTGACCTGGAGACCGCCGAGATCGCGATTCAAGCGTCGCTCACCGGCCACCTCGTCTTCTCGACGCTGCATACCAATGATGCGCCGGGTGGAATCGCACGTTTGATGGACATGAAGGTGGAGTCCTTCCTCGTGGCCTCTTCTGTGCTTGGAATCTTGGCCCAGCGCCTGGTGCGTACGATCTGCCCTGAGTGCGCCAAGTTTCGCCCGGTCACTGATGAGGAGGTGCTGAGCCTAGGCATGACGCCAGAGGAGTTTCGTGTGGGGGCCGAGGAGGACTTTGGTTTTCATGACGAGCGGCGGCCGCGGCCACCCAAGGGCATGGTCTATCATGGCGAGGGGTGTTCCACATGCCTCAACACCGGCTATACGGGTCGTATCGGCATCTATGAGTTGATGATGATGGACGACGCGGTGCGTGCCATGGTCTTGCAGCGAGCGGACACCAACGCCATCAAGGATGAAGCGGTGAGGGTTGGCATGCGCACCTTGCGCACGGATGGCGCGCACAAAATCCTCAGCGGCTTGACCACCATCGAAGAGGTGGTGCGCGTCACGCAAGAGGACGCGCGCTGAGATGGCGTCGTTCGCCTATAAAGCCCTCGACGTGCGAGGCAAGAACGTCAGCGGCGTGCGGGAAGCCGAGAGCCCACGGGCGCTGCGCGCAGTCTTGCGCAAGGAAGGCGTGTTCGCCACCGAGGTATGCGAGGCCCGCAAGAAGACGGTGAAGGGCAAGGGGCTCAAGCGCGAAATGGACCTCAAGAGCTCCTTTGACCGGGTGCGCCCGCAGGATATTGCGGTGCTGACGCGACAGCTTGCTACGCTGCTTCGTGCGGGGATTCCGCTAACAGAGTGTCTTCAGGCCCTGCTGGAGCAGGCGACATCTGAGAAGCTGCGGCGGGCGCTGGCCGACGTGCGCGCCAAGGTTAACGAGGGCACAGCCCTTGGCGATGCCCTCGCCGATCACCCTAAGATGTTCACCGACCTTTACGTGAACATGGTTCGCGCTGGTGAGACGGCTGGGGATCTCGATCAGGTGCTCAAGCGCTTATCCGAGTTTATGGATGGGCAGGTGCGGCTGCGCAATAAGATCAGCTCAGCGCTGATGTACCCCATCGTGATGGCCTTTGTCGGTATCGGGATCACGGGCCTCCTGATGGTGGTGGTGGTGCCGAAGATCACGCAGATCTTCGACGATATGGGCAAGGCGCTCCCCTGGAACACCCAGCTGTTGATCTTTATTAGCCGTATCGCTGGCGATTATTGGTGGCTGATGATCCTGATGGGCGGTGGTCTCTGGTGGCTCTTTCGCCGCTGGCAGCGCACGCCCAAGGGCAAGCTCCGCTGGGACCGGTGGATGCTCAAGCTGTGGGTCGTTGGGCCCGTGGTGCGCATGGTAGCCATCAGCCGCTTCGCCCGCACCTTGGGCACGATGCTCGCCTCGGGTGTTCCGCTCCTGCGCACCATGGAGATCGTGAAGTCAATCCTTGGCAACGCAGTCTTGATGAACGTGGTGGACAAGGCCCGAGAGGCGATCCGCGAGGGCGAGGGCGTGGCAGAGCCTCTAGCGCGTAGCGGGGAGTTTCCGCCCATGGTGACGCGGATGATCTCTGTGGGTGAGCGCTCAGGGCAGCTAGAGAGCATGCTCGAGACCGTGGCGGATGCCTATGATACCGAGGTGGACCTGCGCGTCACCCGGCTGACGACGTTGATGGAGCCTTTGATCATCCTGCTCATGGGCGGGATCGTCGGTTTCATCGTGCTTTCGATTTTGCTTCCTATGTTGGACATGAGCGACATGGGGGGCTGACGTGATGGCGGGAAGAAAGAGGGCGCGTCAGTGCCCTGGGAAAAGAGGGAGAGTATGATGCAGTCAAAAGGCCTTCGACAGTGGATGGGATGTGCCCTCTCTGCCCTGAGAGCGCGGATCGCCACGAGACATACGGAGACGACGCGGCGTATGAGCCGCAGCGACGCGGGTATGACCCTCATCGAGATCATGGTGGTGGTGGCCATCATTGGCCTCTTGATGGGTACCGTGGGCATTGTCGGTTATAGCCGCTTCAAGAAAGCCTCGGTGACCACCACTAAGAGTGTCCTGGTGACCATGTCGTCGGCCGTCGAGACCTATTTGATGGACAACAACGGCGATTGTCCCAAAGACCTGGAAGAACTCTACGCGGAGAAGATCATCAACAAGAAGCCGAAGGATGCTTGGGGGCAGCCCCTGATCTACAAATGCCCCGGTGACCATAATAAGGATACGGCAGACATCGTCTCCAAGGGCCCTGACAAGAAGGAGGGCACAGAGGACGACCTGAAGAACTGGCAAGAGGACGAGAATAACTAGGCATGCAGCGTCGTGCCACCATAGCTCGCGAGGGCGGCTTCACCTTGATCGAAATGATGGTGGTGGTGGCGCTCATTGCCTTGCTTATGGGTATGAGCACGATGTCCTTTCGCAGCCTCACCAAGGCGGACCTCCGCAGCAGCGCGGGGAAGACAGCCGCGGCCATGCGCTTTGCCTTTGATCGCGGGCTGATGACGGGGGCGTATTTGCGGCTCGCCATCGATCTTGACAAGGGGCGACTTTGGCTCGAGGCGAGCAAGGATCGCGTCTCGTTGCGCAGCGGGAAGAAGCAGTACGCCAAGGGTGAAGATGATAAGGACGAGGCAGAAGGAGAGCCCGGGGAGGAGCATCCAGCGGCGCGAAAGCACGCGAAGAACCCGATGATGCCCTTTGGCGCGGGCGAGGACGGTGAGGACGGTGACGAGGGGGCGTTTGGCGTCGATGCGGAGGCGCTGGTGAAGGCTTATGAGACGGCGAATGAGCCACCCAAGCGGCCCAAGCCACGCTTTACGCGTTTTCGGGGCCCTGGCGTCAAGGAGATACGCCTCAAGGGGAGCATCCTGGTGGAGGCGGTGAAGACAGCGCGCATGGAAGAGCCTGTAGAGAAGGGCATGGCCTATATCTACTTTTTTCCCCAGGGGCACGCCGAGCCGGCCATCGTGCGCCTGATGAACAAGAGCGAGGACTACTATTCTGTAGTGCTTCACCCGCTCACTGGGAGTGCGCGTATCTACCCCTGCAAATATCGCATCCCTGATGAGTTCGGCCAAGATGATGATGAGGGGTTGCAGAAGAAGAAGCGTCGGCGTGATGCCTGCGAAGGTCCAGCGTCATGACAGCGCCCGAGCCTGAGTCAGCTGGCCAAGGTCGTGGCGACGGGGCCTTCACCTTGCTCGAGGTGATGATCGCGCTGGCGATCCTGGCGTTGGGTCTGACGGTGATCGGGCAGGCGCAGCAGGTAGCCTCACGGCAGGTATTGCGCTCCAAGATGATGACCACCGCGACGTTGCTGGCACGCCACAAGATGGTGGATGTGGAGGACGAGCTCTTCAAAGAGGGCTTCGATGGCTTCGATGAGACACAGGATGGCGATTTTGATGACCAGGGTTTCCCTCGTTATGGTTGGGAGCTGAAGGTCGAGAAAATCGAACTGCCAGAGAATGTTGATGGTGAGAGCATCGGTGAGGCTGCGGGGGACGCCTCAGGGCAAGGAGGCTCGCAGAGCGGTATGTCGAAGCTCGGCGGCAATATGCTGGGCCAGCAGTTCAAGATATTCAGGGGGGTATTAGAGGAGTCCATTCGGCGCGTCTCGCTGCGGGTGTTCTGGCAGGAAGGGGTGACCAAGCGTGAAATCCCACTCGTGGCCTACTTCACCGATCCTCGCAAGGTTGACGTGGTGGCGGGGGCGCTGAGCGCCTTCACCTCCGGGGGCAAGGCGCCGAAGAGTGGTGAAATGGGCGGCCAGCCCCGGCTCCCTGGCACAGCTCCGGGCCAGAACCCCGTGCGTGGCGGGACCCCAACGATTCGGGCCCCAGCCCCTGCTCCGACGAGGCGTTGATGATGGTTCAACGCCGCCAGCAGAGTGGGTTTACGCTGATTGAGGTGATGCTCGTGATTGCGATCATCAGCGTCATGGCGTCGTTAGTATGGGCATCTTTTTCGCTGAGCACTCGCACAAAACGCAAGGCCGAGGCTATCAGTGAGCGTTATCACCAGATTCGGCTCGCGATGGAGCGCATGACCCGAGAGATATCCATGGCTTTCCTCTCAAAGAACGACATCCCTGGCGCGATGAAGCCGCGAACGTTTTTCACCTCTAAGCATCAGAGTTCCGTGGATGAGTTGACGTTCGCGAGCCTCTCGCATATGCGTTTGCGGGAAGACGCTAGGGAGGGCGATCAGACGTTGATCAGCTACTACAGCGCCCCAGATGTTGAGGACCGATCGCGGACGAACCTGATGCGAAGGGCCACACGTCGACTTGGCGTTGAGAAGCCCGGTGAAGATGGGCCCGCGTACGTGATGCTCGAGGATGTCGAGGAGCTGCACTTCGAGTTTTTCGACGTCAACGCCAATGAGTGGCGCGAGCAATGGAACACAGGCTCCGTGGATGGGCAGCCTGATCGTCTGCCAACGAAGGTTCGAATCGTTATCACGATCAAGGATGAAAAGGGCAAGGATATTACGTTCCACACAGCGACGAGGATCCATCTGCGCGATCCTCTCTGGTTCAGTCCGGATCAGTAGCAGGATGTAGGAGGACGCAATGGCACAGCGAGTTTTTGGGGTGGAGCTTGTGGGTGTCCGGAGTTACCCGGTGGCGTTCGGGCCGGAGCCGGCGCTTGAGCGCAGCTTGAAGGCCGTTTCAGATGCGCTCGAGTTCGAGGAGCAGGATCTCGTGAGCGTTGGGGTCCCGGGTGACCGTGTGCTCTTGAGGGCCCTCGAGATCCCCTTCACTGACCCCAAGCGACTTCAGGCGATCATCGCCAATGAGCTCGCAGACGACCTTCCCTGGGAGATTGAAGACCTGACCTATGATTTCGCCCCCAGCCAGTCCACGGGGCGAGTATCGGTGGCCGCCGCACGTCGTGAACAGGTGGCTGAGTTGCTCGCAGAGCTGGCAGAGCATGGGGTCGAGCCGCGGCAGCTGGCGGTGGCTCCCCTTGGCTACGGGGGGCTGATTCGGCGCCTCTATCCCCAAGAGTGCGTGCTCATTCTGGACCTGGGGCACGAGCGTAGCAACGTCTGTCTGGTTCATGAGGGGCAGGCCGTCTATGCGCGCACGATCTCTCGTGGCGGCTACCAGATCACGAGCGCGCTGCGCGACGCGTTTCAGCTTGGCTATCATGAGGCCGAGCAGTTCAAGCACACACGGGCGTTGATGGTCGATGATCTCGAGCGGCTCGATGGTGGGAGCCGGGAGGTGGCGCGGGCGACAGCCAAGGCTGTGGCGCCGCTGGTGCGGGAGATCAAACGCAGCGTGATGGTGGCGCAAACCACGACGGGACTCAAGGCGGCGCGGGTAGTGCTTTGCGGTGGGACCTCACATCTTTCGGGGATCGATGGCTATCTCGGGGTGGAGTTGGGCTTGCCGGTAGAGCACCTCTCCCTCGCGGCCGACGCGACGCTGGTGACGCCGGCTGTGGTGGTGGACGAGGCTGGCGTTGCGCTGGCGATCTCTTTGGGGCTCGATGTCGGACGGCGCGGCGTTCTCGACTTTCGTCAGGGCGAGTTCGCCTTCAAGACGGATAGCTCGATTTTTCGCGAGAAGATGCGTTTCCTCGCTATCTCGGCGCTGGTGATCTTAGTCTTTGGTGGCCTGAACGCCTGGGCGTCGTTGCGCTCGTTGCGGGGTGAGGAGCAGGCCCTTGAGGCACAGCTCAAGCGTGAGACACGTCGACTCTTCGGCAAACCTCAGACCGACGGAGTGGCCATTAGTCGCACGCTTCGGCGGGCCGCGAGCGGGAAGGGGTCAGGCATTCCTGCCATGACGGCTGTGGACATCTTCGAGCAGATCTCCCAGCGAGTTCCCCCGCGGGACAAGGCGAAGCTCGATGTGACGCGCCTCGACATCAAGGCTGGAAAAACGTCGATCCGTGGCACCACGGACTCTCGCTCGTCCGTGGGGAAAATTGTGAAGGCGCTCAAGGCGTATGATTGCTTCGATAACGTGGCCCAAGGGAAAATCTCAGAGGTCTCGGGCGGAGCGAAACAGTTCTCGTTGACAGCAACAACCAGGTGTTTTTGAGATGGCGAGCGCATTAAAATCACGGATTGAAGACCTCAAGCTCTCCATGGCGCGGCTCTCAACGCGAGAACGGGCGATGGTGGGGAGCTTGGTGGCTGTATTTGGTTTCTTGGTGATCTTGGGCACTGGGTACCTGATCTACAGCAGCGTGGAGGACGCGGAGCAGCGCAATATCGCTATGCGTAAGGCGCTGCGTGACATCAACCTTTATCGCGATAAATATGTCGCTTATGAGCGTCGGATCAAGGCGCTGGAGCGCGCTATCCCCACCACAGCCCTCGACCTCAATAGCTTCGTTGAGGAGGCCGCTGCGGCGGTGGGCGTGAAGATCGACGAGTCCAGTGAGGTCCCCCCAGCGAGCGCCGGGCGCTACACAAAACGTGGCATGGAGATCAAGGTGCGGAAGGTGAGCTTGGGGGAGCTGGCGGCCTTCCTCAAGCAGATGGAAGAGTTGCGCACCCACGTGGTGCAGGTCACTGAATTGAGCATTCACACCCGCTGGCAACGACACAAAGAGGTGGACGCGGAGCTGACGATCATCACCTATGAGCGCAGCAAGAAGAAGGCATCCACCAAGAAGAAGGCGGGGCGCGGATGAACCCACGCACGGTGAAGCTCCTCAAGTGGGTTGGCTACCCGCTCTACACCTTGATGGCGCTGGTCTTCTGCTTCTATTGGGCCTTCCCCGTGGAGCGCACACGACAGATGGTAGAGGACCTGGCCTCCACAGGGGGGCGAAGCGTGACCATTGGTGCGTTGAGTCTCTCGGCAATCTCTACGGTGGAGCTGCGCGACGTGGTCGTGCGCATCACCCCGGAAGCCAAACGCGCGCGGCCCACATCTTTGGCAGGCGGGGGCGCGAAACCAGCGGGGGCAGTGGCGGATAAACCCAAGCCTATGCGCTTGATCCTTGACCGTGTAGAGATCGGCGTGGGCCTGTTGGCGCTCATGGGTGGCAGAACGGAACTGGATTTCGAAGTGGAAGGGCTCGGCGGGCACGTCAAGGGCAGCTTCGAGCAATCAAAGAAGAAAGGCCTGAAGGTCGACCTCACCCTCGAGGGGATCGCCGCACGTCGTATCCCATGGTTGCAGGCAGCAGGCCCTCCCTTCAAGGGGTCGCTCTCGGGGAAGGTGCAGCTCGAATCGCCATCGAGCAAGCGCTTCAACAAGCTTACAGGAGAGGTGGACCTCGAGTGCGCAGTGTGCTCGTTCGGCGACGGCAAAGGGCAGGTCAAGATCCCGGGGGGGCTCACCGTGCCGCATCTTCCCCTGGGCCGGCTATCCATCCGCTTGAAGGCGAAGAAGGGGAACATTGAACTCCAACAAGTGAGCACCAACTCCAAGGATGTCGATTTGCAGGTTGAGGGGAGTATCCTCCTCCGCACGCCCCTCGATATGTCGCGCATCGACACCTATATCCGACTCAAGCTGAGCGAGGCGCTGAAGAAGAAGGACGAAAGCCTCGGAGCTGTGGAACTCGCATTCGGCGAGGGCAAGCGCGCAGATGGGTATATTGGGATCCTGATCCGGGGGCCAGCGCGTAAACCCAAGGTTAAGGGCTCCAAGCTGGGCCTTGGTAGCGCTCCACGTCGACGCCCGCACATGCCGCGTGCCACGCGCCCACCGGTCAAGCCGCGCGGCCGCTGAACAGAGCTCTAAAGATCATTTCAAACGCGCCGCGACGTTTTCTGCAAAAAGAACGCAACAATCCTCTCCGTGCTTCCGATAAGCGATCTATCGACTTAAAAGGAGTCCCGATGGAGACGCTATATCCGTTACAAGAGCCACAGCTAAACAACAGCGCTGAACACAAGTTCGAGTGCCTCCTCTCTGTGGTTGGCACTGAGAGGATGGTGTCCATTACCACACAGGCGTCGGTAGGCAGCGACGAGGCGTGTGACCTGGTGCTGGATGACCCTTATGTCTCTAAGCGCCACTGCGTGCTGGAGAGGCGCGGGGCTCGGATCTGGGTCCGCGACCGGCGCAGTCGAAATGGCACCTGGGTCAACAATGTTCGGGTGGACCGTTGTGCGCTGCCAGACCCCTGCCGCATCGACCTGGGTCGCACGCGCCTGCGCCTGGTTTACCGCAAAGGCAGGCCTGGTGATGACAACCCCCTGGGCATTGTCGGGCGGCATCCGGCCATGACGAAGGTCTTTCGGCGTATTCGTCGCTATGCCCCCAACGACCTGCCGGTGCTCATTGTCGGCGAGACGGGCACGGGCAAGGAGCTGGTGGCGCGTGCCCTACACGATGGTAGCCCACGTGCGGACCGCCCTTTCGAGGCCATCAACTGCGCGGCGATTCCGCGGGAGCTCGCTGAGAGCGAACTCTTCGGGCACGAGCGTGGAGCCTTCACCGGTGCGGCGCAACGTTTCTCGGGGGCATTCAGCCGGGCCGATGGTGGCACACTCTTTTTCGACGAGATCGGCGAGATGCCCCTCGATCTGCAACCCAAGCTGCTCCGGGCGCTCGAGGAAGGGGAGATTCGCCCGGTGGGAGCAGAGACCAGCCAGAAGGTCGCCATCAGGCTGGTGGCAGCCACGAACCGTGACCTTCTGGCAGAGGTGGAGCGAGGGCGCTTTCGGCATGACCTCTATTACCGGTTGGCCGTGGGCATCATCGACTTGCCAGCGCTACGGCAACGAGCTAGCGATATTGGTGAGTTGGTGCAGCACTTTGTGCGTCATTATGCAGGCGAGGGTGCTCCGCGCGTCAACGATGAGCTGATGGCGTGGTTGGGGGCCCAGAGCTGGCCTGGCAACGTACGTGCGTTGAGACACGCCATCCAGCGCGCTTTGGCCGAGTGCGAGGGCGACATACTGCGCAGGAGCCACTTTGATCTGCGCCGCAGGGTCATCTCCGCTAGTGAGAGCGTGCTCTTTGCGGGGAGAGCCTTCAAGGATGTGAAGACAGAGATCTTCAGCCGTTCTTTGGCGCTAAACGGCGGCAACCGCTCAGCCACGGCCATGGCCTTGGGGATTCCAAAGTCGACGTTCTTCGATCAGCTGCGCGTGCTCGAGCTTTGAGGCATGATGGGCAGGGCCAAGGAGGTCGCATTGAAGCCCAAATATATCGTGGATGTGGCGCTGGCGCGTCGCGCCCACGCTGCCATTGCCCCCTATAATCTCCGATCGCCATTGAAGCTATCCACCAAGCTCAGCGAGTGTGTGGGGCGCCCTGTATATCTCAAGCTCGAGAGTCACCAGCCCACAGGCGCCTTCAAGGTGCGTGGTGCGCTCGCATATCTCCTGTCGTTGGAGGGGGAGGCACGCAGGAAGGGCGTGGTGGCAGCGTCGGCGGGCAACCACGCTTTGGGCCTGGCGTGGGCGGCGCGACAGGTCGGTGTGCCCGCCTTGGTGGTGGTGCCGCGCTCCGCTGCAAAGATTAAGAAGCGAAAACTGGCCGAGCTGATGGTGAAGGTGCGGGTGCACGGCGAGGGTTATGACGAGGCCGAAGTCTTCGCCCGGAAGCTCGCAGAGGAGGCTGACGCCAGCTTCGTTTCACCCTATGACGATCCTTGGGTGATGGCCGGAAATGGTGGGACCATCGCTCTTGAGTTGCTTGAGGAGCTTGGGGAGCTTGGCGGGGTTGTTCTTCCGGTAGGGGGTGGTGGACTGGCGAGCGGGCTCGTCACTGCCATGGGTGATATTCCTGTGCTGGGCGTGAACGCCGCAGCTTCGCCAGCCATGGCGCTTTCTCTCGCTGAAGGTCGGGTTTACGAGACCTACGAGGGAGAGAGCACCTTGGCCGAGGGTTTGGAGGGTGGCGTTTCGCAGACGAGCGTCGCCTACTGCCAGCAGCTGTGGCAGGTGCAGCAGGTAGATGAGGCGGCGATCGGTCGCGCCATAGGTTTCTTGGCGCGAGAAGAGAGCCTTGTGGCAGAGGGATCAGCAGCGGTGGCTGTGGCCGCGCTGCTTGAGGGGCACGAGCTACCCGGGGAAGGTCCGCTTTGTGTCGTGATTACGGGGCGCAATATCGATGCAGAGCGCCTGAAGGTGATCCTCCAAGCTTGACGTCTAGCGTTTTCAGATGCGCAACAAGGCGGGCAGGTTGCGCTGCTCCCAGGCATGGACCTCAGCGTGTAGCTCGAAGCGCTGCTCCGCTTCGGCAAAAGCGCGGGTGTGGAAGCGGCGTCGGCCGTTTACCACGTGCATGGGGTGCACAGCATGCAGCATCTCGTGATACACGATCCACTCGAGGTAGGCCGCAGGGATCCACCCCTGGTCAAGGCCCGGGTGGATACGGATCAGGTTCTCTTCGAGGGTGAAAGACCCAAGGCGTACAGAGCGTCGCGATTGGCCACGGCCAGCGTTGCGGCCCCAAGTGATGCGCGACCGTAGACGGTCGCCAAAGTAGCGCTGATTGAGTTTATGGAAGATCTCCGCCAAGTCGTGAGCACGACCCGTGGTGCTGATCTTGATCGGGCGGTGCGGGCGTACGCCACGGATCTGGTTTTCGTTGGCGTCGATATAGTGGTTGAGCAGGCGTGACGCCTGAGCCTCATTGACTGCGATGTAGAGCGCGAGGGCCCGGACGATCTCTGCTGGTGCATCCACGAAGAGGTGATGCAGTCGCACATGATACTGTTTGTGTTTTGGGTCCCGCTTCACGGTGATGATCACCGATCGGTTGTCTGTGACCTTTAGATCCAAATCGCCCTTGAAGTAGAGCTGGATCCGCTGCTGCAACTCACGGCCCTGTTGTACACGCAGCGCGGGGCCAAAGGGGAGAGCCTTGAAAGAGGCCCCCTTGGATCGCGTGGCAAGGGCGTGAGATCCGCGAGCACGAGAAGGGTGCGCGCAAGACGATTGTCTACGTTGATCCGGAGTCTGCATAGAGTCCAATAGATTTCGTAGGTTTGTTAGCGTGTTGGTAGTTCTTATGACGAAGAAAATCATATCGCGCGGTGCGCCGATGGATCAAATTCCTCGCCATCTCCAGGGCGGATTTTTTTTGTTCGATTGATCCAGCGGTATTCTGTGGGCCCTATCTCCGCGGATCCTTATGGCTTCTTGCCTTCAGACCTCTCAGGTCGCCCGGACGGGCGTTGAGCGTGGGTACGTGGTGGTAGATATAGGTTCAAGACCTATACGTGGAGCGTGGTTAGCGCGACTCAGAAGATCCACAGGATCCACGGGCGGCACGTTGGGCGAGCGCCCACTCTAAGACTTCGAGCTCTGGTGATTTTGCGCGGGAGATCGCCTCTCTTAGCCCCTGATCGATCTCATGGTTGATGCCAGAGGCGTTGGCGGCGGCGATAGCGGCATTGGTGATCAAACGCCAGCGCGATGCTCGGCTGAGTGATCGCCGGCGCACCAGGCGGCGGTACCTTCCACTGCGCAAGGTGAGCAGCTCGGAGAGGGGCAGCGACGTCAGCCCCTCTTCAGGGGCGAGTTCTTCGTCAAATGGCAGGGCGCGGTGTGTAGGGCGGTTGTGAGGGCAGACCTCTTGGCAAGCATCGCAACCGAAGACCCAGCTGCCGCAGCGCGCACGCAGCGCTTTGTCCACGGGGGTGTGCGTCTCAATGGTGAGGTAGGAGATGCAGCGCCGTGCGTCGAGCTGGTAGGGGGCGGCAAAGGCGCCTGTGGGGCACGCGTCAAGGCAGCGGGTGCAGCGACCACAGCGCGCTATCGCAGGTGTGTCTGCTGGCAGCTCTAGGTTGGTCAGCAGCGTCCCAAGGACGACGTAGGAGCCGAGCCCCGGGACGATGAGCATCGTGTTCTTGCCGATGAATCCGATGCCGGCCGCCATGGCAGCCTCGCGTTCTAGCAGGGGCGCGGTGTCCACCACCGCTCGGGTTTGCACACCTGCGTGGTGGGTCGTGATCCAGCACGCGAGCTCCTCGAGGCGCGCACGTACGATGTGGTGGTAGTCATGGCCACGGGCGAAGCGGGCGAAGCGACCGTGGTTGGCGGGTGGCTCTTCTTCTGGACCAAGGCGCGCGTAGCTCGCCGCCACAACGATCAACGACTGGGCTTCGGGCAGCAGCGCGCGAGGGTCTAGTCGCTCACTCCGCGTTTTGTGCATGTAGTCCATGGTTCCAGCGTGGCCGCGCTCGAGCCATGTCTCCAGAGCCTGTCCACCGCGCACGAAGGGTGTCGCGGCTGTCACGCCACAGCGGGCGAAGCCAAGCTCGAGGGCTTGGCCTCGCAAGCGCTTCATGAAGCTGCTATTTATCTCATTCGATGCGTTCAACTGCGGTCCAGAAGGCCGTATACTCGGCGCTCCCTTCGTCTACCACGGCGAGGAGCCCAATACCCATGCAGGCACACCTCAAATTGCTCGATCTTCTGCGGAACGTGCCGGACGCCACGGGCGCTCCGGTGACGTCCCGTCTCTCAGCGCATCAAGGCCTCGAGCTGCCGGTGGTGGGCAGGGTGGCTGACGCTGAGCCTCTCGCTCGCTCGGAGGAGGCCTTGGCGCTGCGCCACCCAGAGTCGATCTTCCGTGGCTTGGGAGCGCT
>JAFCZD010000764.1 GCA_019314525.1 Deltaproteobacteria bacterium | reverse complement strand
CATGGAAGGAGCGCTTGTCAGCCAAGCTAGACGGTATCACCGTCGCCATCCTTGGTCGCGAGGAGTTGCTGGCCAACAAGCGCGCTAGCGGGCGCGCCAAGGACCTGGCCGATATAGAGGTGATCGTCTCCTTAGATGAGGACACGTAGCAATCGCGCGCCCTGGCTTCAGCCTGGTCTGCTGGGGGGCGTTCTTGTATTGTGTTCCTATGAGCCCATTCGTGCGCGCTGGTCTGTTGATCATGCTCTTATCCACCGCATGTGTCCGGGCTGGCTTCGATCCCACCGCAGCTGACGCAGCCGACACAGCCGACACAGCTGCAGCCGACTCGAGCGACGCAGCCGAGGATGCGACCCTGCTGGTCCATCTACAAGGCTATGGTGTCGTGATTGTTGCCCCATCCAACACGGTCTGTCTCACAGACTGCACCGTCTCCCTGCTCTCGGGTACCCCTGTCACCCTCACACCCATCGCCCTTGGCGGTCGGCACTTCGCCGGGTGGAGCGGCGCCTGTTCGAACGTTGACAGCTGCTCGCTCCTCATAGGTGCTGGAAGTCAGAGCGTCACGGCGCGCTTCGAGTACAGGACCGACAAATTCCTGCCCACGATGGTGGTCAAATATGGTAGCCCCAACAGCGGGGTGCAAAGCGCCGCAACCACCGCCCGCTTCGACCTTCTGCTGACCACCACGAACCACAACCAGGTCTGGAGCACTGACACCCTGAACTCGTGGCACATGCTGAAGAGCCTCAACCCGGACATGGTGATCCTGCTCGAGACCTTCAGCCCGAACTTCTACGACACCAACGACTGGCATAGCATCGGTTTGGGCTGGGACTGGATGAAGGCCAACCACGGCATCGGGAGCGTCGACCGCTGGATCGAGGTAGGTGAGACGACGGGCGACTACCTCACCGTGCAAGGGAGCTCCACGACGTACGCGATGCGGCTAGGATCTGAAGCCTGGCGCACCTATTGGCACACCAGCCACTATGACGGCCTGTGGGGCGGCATGGCTCCCCAGGCTGGCGCCGATGGGCTCTACGCCTATGACATCGGCTGCCACCCAGGAAACTGGTACACCGAGGGGACCTCCACCCCAGACCTCCGCGCCGACTACACAAGTGTCACCGGCCACAACAGCGCCGCCTGGGAACAAGACATGAAGCAACTCTACGCCGAGGTGATACCCGCGCTAGGGAGCAAGGGCCTCGTCCTGACCACTGGCGTCGAGAGTACCTCGTGTTTCGAGACCATTGACAACCTGCCAGTGCCGCCCTTCGGGATGTCCTGTGCATTCACCACTCTATACGGTGAGGGCTCCTACACCATCGGCGCGTGGAGCGATGAGGTGGCTCGCCTCCGTGACGTGAAGAATATGGTCATGCTCTGCAACAATCCGAACACCGTGGCTACGGGCAGCGGTCTGGCAAAAATGGATGTCGTGGCCACTGCCGGCAATATGGGCCCCACCACCGGCTGGCAGGCCCTTTGGTTTGGCATGACCAGCTTCCTGCTGGCGATGAACTCCGAGCGGTCCAACGGCTTCTTCGGGTTTTCCGTCTGGGAAAATGCCTACTACCACTTCTTCGACGAGTTCGACGCGAAGCACCTCCACCTGGGCGATCCGCAAGGGCCCGCTGTGCAGGTCGGCTTGCTCCACCTGCGCGAGTACACCGATGGGTGGGTGGTGGTGAACCCGTCGGATGAGGCCGTGAGCGGCGGCGAGGTGCCCTCAGGCAGGGTGCGCGTCCTGAACCACGAGAACCTGCTCACAACCGAGAGCGCTTCACTGGTCACCAGCTTCGACCTTGGGGCCTTTCGCGGGGCAATCCTGCTGAAGGAGGGGCGGCAGGCTGGGGATGAGGACAACCCCTGACCTCGACCCGAGGAAAGACGGACGATGATCGTTGTTGCCGCTGCCTTGTTCACCTGCCTGAAGAGGGCAGTGGTGTTAGCATGCAAGCGTGAGACGCTCTCCCTTAGCAACGTGCATGCTTTGTGCTGTGATGGCCCTTGGGCTCAGTACTTGTGTGATCGTGGTGGAGATTGGCCGCGACGGCGGCTCCTCTGGGCTGGACATGCTGCACGATGCCACAAGCTTCGAGGCGGGCACCGACACGCCAAACCCGACGACGGACACTATCAACCCGCGTGCCGCCATCAAATGGGCGCGCAGCATTGGAGCGCACACCTTCGATAGTGTCTCGGCCATGGATATCCACCGTCGCACCGACACGCTCTTTGTCACCGGGCTCTTCGACGGAGCGGTAGATTTTGGTGGCGGCGCTCTCACCAGCAGTCAACGGGACATCTTCATCGCGAGCTATGGGAGTGACGGCCGCTATGGTTGGGCAAAGGCCTTGGGCACCCCAGGAGACGACGCGGGCAGCGCCTTGGTCGTCACGCCTGCAGGCGATTTGCTCATCACGGGGCACCTGGGAGAAGGCTCAGTAGATTTTGGTGGAGGGAAACTCGAGGGAGGGGTGCAAGACGTCTTCGTGGCCCGCTTTGGCAGCGCAGCTCAACACCGCTGGTCGCGACGCTGGGCCAACACCCTGCATGGCACGGGGAACTCCGGTTCCAGCATCGCCCTCGATGGGGCGGGCAATGTCTGCGTCGGTGGCCATCACAGTGGCACCATCAACTTCGGTGATGGGCCGCTAGATTCTGATTTCTTTAACTACTTCAACCCCTTTGTGTTCCTGATGGACCCAGCCGGAGACGTGCGTTGGTCGCGCGGTACCACGTCTAACGGGGGGGTGTTCACGGGCGAGGCCATCGCCACCATCGGGGCCGATGGCACGGTGTATCTTGGTGGTTCGTCTGCGAGCAGCATCTCATTTGGCCGTGACACCCTC
>JAFCZD010000213.1 GCA_019314525.1 Deltaproteobacteria bacterium | reverse complement strand
AATTCCCAGCAGAAGAACGTGACCTGAGCCTCGAGGCTGGCACCCTCAACGCGCGCCTCAGCTCGGATGGTGGTGACACACTGGTCGCTGCGTTCAATGCTGGCAAGACCCCGCTAACGCTGAAGATCGACGGCAAAAAGGCGATCTCGGCGCTCTTCGACCGTGACGGCCAACCTTGGACGATGACCCTGGCACCATGGGGCAGCGAAACCACCTTGACCCTCGACGCCGCGGTGAAACCGAGCGTCGAAATCTACCCTGAGGTCTTCGATGGCGAAACCAAGCCCCTCACAAACCCCTCCATTGAAGGCGAACTCTCGGCGGGCCTCTCTGTCCGCTTCACGCAGGATTCTCCCACGCTCCTCGAGGTGCTCAATGGCAGCGCCACGCTGAAGAGCGGCGACACGACGCTGCAACTGAGCGCTGGTCAATGCCTCCTAGAGGCTGACCCTCCCGAGGTTCAGAGCTTCCTTGACGTGATGCAGGCGGGTAGCTGTCTACCCTGAGGCCCTGAGGCCCTGAGGCCCTGAATGCCCTGAATGCCCTCGTCGGCGCGTGCGTGATGCTCTAAGATGCTTTGTAGGTATCTATGAGCAACGACACCATCGACTCCAAGCTGAGCACCACTGAGGTCGCCTTCGAACCCTCCATGATTCGAAGCGTGAGCCCGCGCATCTCCCTGCTCATCTTCCACAGCGAAAAGACCGAGCTTCGCACCCTCAGCGAGGGGCAGCGCCTGGTCATCGGGCGCGACTCTACCGCTGATATCGCCGTGGTGGATGAGCGTCTCTCTCGTCGTCACGCCTTCTTCCAGGTGGTCAGCGGAGAGGTATGGATCGAAGATCTCGACTCCACCAACGGCACCAAGCTCGACGGGCAACCCGTGACGCGTGAGCGGCTCTTGGCCGGCAGTGAGGTCAAGATGGGATCGGTGCGTGCATCGATCCACGTGCAAGCGCCAGCTCCGGGCCGACCCGTGGAGAATCACGAAGGCTTTCAGCACGCCGTGGCACGCGAGGCTATCCGCGCACGCTTCTTTGCACGGAGCTTCGCGCTCTTGACAGTGAAGGGAGGCAAGGAAGAGGGCGCCGACGCCTGGCGGTCCCTGCGGGGCACCCTACGACCTGTAGATCAGCTGGCCCCCTACAGTGCTGACATCGCTGAAATCCTGCTGGCCGAGGCAACCCTCGACGAGGCCCGCGCATTCGCTGAGCACATCGTGGCCGAGGTGCCCGTACGTCGGTGCGGCATCGCGCTCTACCCTGCGACCCGGAGCACCGAGTTAATTCGACAGAGCCTCGCGGCTCTGCGGCAGACCAGTGGGAGCGAAAAAGTCCGCTCCATAGCCCCACGCGATCCCACCAAGCCAGCTATGGCAAAGATCGTTGAAGGAGGGCCAATCGTCGCCAGCCCGCTGATGCGTGAACTCTATGAGATGGTCGCGCGCCTGGCCAACTCGGCGATACCCGTCTTGTTGCTGGGAGAGACAGGCAGCGGCAAGGAGGTGCTCGCCCGCGCCTTGCATGACAAAGGCCTTCGAGCTGACAAGCCCATGGCGAGCATCAACTGCGCGGCGATCCCCGCGACCCTCATGGAGAGCGTGCTCTTTGGCCACACCAAGGGCGCTTTCACCGGAGCGGTCAGCGACAGCCCTGGGCTCTTTGAAGAGGCTCACGGCGGATCTGTCTTTCTCGATGAGATAGGCGAGCTCTCGGCGTCAGCGCAGGCAGCGCTCTTGCGCGTCCTTGAGACCCGCTGTGTGCGGCGCGTGGGCTCCTCGCGAGAGGTCGAGGTGGACGTGCGCGTGGTAACGGCGACGCACCGCGACTTGGAGGCGATGTGCGCCAGTGGTGAGTTCCGGCAAGACCTGCTCTATCGCATCAACACCATGGTGCTGCAGATACCACCTCTCCGAGAACGTCCTGAAGAGATCGCGCCGCTTTGTGAGCTCTTCTTGGCGCGAGCAAACGAGACAAACAACTCGAGCATTGGTGGCATCGCACGCGAGGCGATGCAGGCGCTGCATCGACACGCCTGGCCGGGCAACGTCAGAGAGCTGCGAAACGTCATCGACCGAGCCGTGGTCATCGCGCGAGGCGAACAGATCGTCGAGGCCGACCTACCTGATGGGCTGCGCGAGGGCACCAGCTTCACTGCGCCGCCCAGCGTGGGCACCTCGAGCTCAACCCCAGCGCCACAGGTTGAGCCCATGGGGGTGGTGGAAGCGTTGCGCGCTGCCATGGCGGCCGAGCGTGGGCTCAAAGATTTCAAGTCGTGCATGGAGCGCGTGGAGGTCGAGATCCTACTCGATGCACTACGCCAAGCCGATGGCAACCGCACCAAGGCAGCAGCGCTCTTGGACATGCCCGTGCGCACCCTCTCCCACAAGCTAAGCCGCCATGGCATCAAAAAGGGATTCGGCATCGGCGAATAATCCGCTGTGATAGTGCTCCATTGCCGATCCCGGCAAGATCTTGCCCGACCGGGCCAAAACGCCATCTTGCCACCAAATCCCACATGTATCTGGAATCAATGAAGACTAACGTTCTGTCCGACCTGGCACAGTCCCTGCTTTAGAGAGTTCACACATAAGGGATGAACAAACGAGTGAACAAACACTCTCTTCAAGGAGGAACGACATGATAGGTGGATTGATTACGATCGTAGGCGGACTCTTGGCAGCTTCGGGTTTCATCATCAGCCGCAAGCCCAACGCCAAGGAGCTCATCGACAAGATCGCACCCTACGCTGGAATGATCGGCTTGATCATGTTCGGCTGGGGGGTCTGGGAGACGCTCTCTGTGGTACGCAATGTCTCGATCCTCAGCGTGGCACCCTTGCGTTGGGTCTTCTGGGCTGGCGTCGCCGCCGCTGACCTGCTCGTGGGCTTCATCCTTGGCTTTGGCATGATTAGCAAATACATGCTCTCCAAGAACGCCGCTGCGCTAGAAAAAGGCCAAAGGCTGCGAACGAAATTGGTGAAGGTTCAGGCCCCTCTCGGCCTCTTCGCCATGGTCATGGGCGTGCTCTTCATCGTCTTCATCTAAGCACCCTCACCCTCACCCCTCACCCTCACCCTCACCCCTCACTCCCAAGCACCCTCCCCATACACGTCTCCCAAGAACGTTCCCTTTCACTCTGCAGGCTCGGCCCAAACCTGTGCCAGCTGCACCAGCGTCTCCACGGCCTGCTCCATCGCCTCGATGGCGATCCACTCATAGCGGCTATGAAAGAGGTGGCCACCAGCGAAGATATTGGGAGTGGGAAGACCTTTGAAAGAGAGCATCGCCCCATCGGTCCCACCACGAATCTGATTGAGCTTGGGCGTGATCCCTGCGCGACGAACAGCCTCTAGCGCGTTCTCCACGACGGTGGGGTAATCATCGAGCACAAAGCGCATATTGCGATAGCTCTGCTCGAAGGAGAGCTCGACCTTCAACCCCGGCCAGCTCTCACGCACCTCAGTGGCGATAGCCTCAAGCTTCGCGCGAAAAACCGCCAGAGGTGCCTCTTCAAAGTCTCGGAGGATCATCTTCAACGTGGTCTCTTCGACGCCTCCCGTAAGAGCCACAGGGTGGATATACCCTTGCCGGCCCTCAGTCGTCTCTGGCGCTTCCTTCTGGGGCAGCGCCGCCACAAAGGCTGCAGCGCCCTTGAGAGCGTTGAACATCTTATCCTTCGCGTAACCTGGGTGCACGTTCACACCTTGGAACACCGCTGTGGCTGACTCAGCGCAGAAGGTCTCGTTTTCAATCTCGCCTGGAGACTCGCCATCCACGGTATAGGCAAATTTTGCACCAAACTTCTTCACATCGAAGTGCTTCGTGCCCTGTCCAACCTCTTCATCCACCGTGAAGGCGATGCGCAACTTTCCATGTTTGATCGAGGGGTCATCGCGCAAGCGCTGCACGAACGTCATGATCTCGGCGATTCCAGCCTTGTCATCGGCGCCGAGGAGCGTGCTCCCGTCGGTGGTAATGATCGTATTTCCCTTGTTCTGCTCGAGCTCTGGGCTCTGCGTTGTCGTGAGCGACCGTTCAGCGTCCAGAGCGATAGGCCCACCTGCGTAGTTCACATGCAGCTGTGGCTTGACGTCCTTGCCGCTCACATCAGGCGCCGTATCAACATGGGCAATGAAACCGATGACGGGGATGGGTCCTTCGACGTTGGCTTCGACAGTCCCCATCACGTAGCCATGCTCGTCCAGCTCGGCGTCCACGACACCTAGGGCGTGCAGTTCGTCCACCAGCAGCCGTGACAAGTCGAGCTGTTTGGCGCTGCTGGGATAACTCTCGGATTCTTCAGACGCCTGTGTATCGATGGCGACATAACGCAAGAAACGTTGAACGACAGGGGGATGGCTAGCCATAAAGCTCTCCTCGCGAAAAGTCAGAGCATATTTCAGAGGGATGGTGGTTAGCAATGACCAGGTTTTCGACGACTTAACTTGCTACTCTCCTCCACGCCACCAGGATTTAGCCACTATGCGTTTCTTGCACAGCTGGGTACTATGGAGAGGATGGTGGCTCCTGTTGGGGGGGAGTTCAGCGTCAGCTTGAACTGAAGGATAAGAGAACATGCCACCTGGCTCCAGCGCCGCAGTCGCCCATGGCTTGCCATGGCTTGCGGCGGCAGATCTCGTCAACCTCAGCCTCGCGCTGAGCATGGGGGGCTATCTGCTCTGGTTCTTCCGCCGCAGACCCGAGCGGCGCGATGCCCTCTGGGCCGCGGCAATCTCCTTTTCGTCCGCTCTCTACACGGCCTGTGTTGGCAGCACCTACATGCTCCCCTCGACCGAAGGTGCCCCCTTCAGGGTTACGCTCTCCTTCCTGGCGGTAGCGCTCATGGTGAACTCCCTGCTGGGCTTCGCCTCCGCTGTGGCTGCCCGACCGATCCCCTATTTTCGTTTCATCGCCCTGGGCGGTATCGCCTTGTGGGGCGTGCTCTTGCTGGGAACATCATGGGTCGTCCCAAACACGATAGACCCCATCCAGCTGAGCTGGCATTCGCGTCCCTACCCACAGCCAGCGGCAACCCCCTTGAGCAGTCTCTTCTTTTTGTACTGCATCGTAACGTCCAGCTTCGGCGCTTGGTGGCTCTATCGCCACTCCAGCGGCAGTCAGATGTCATGGCGCGTCTTTGTGTTTGGCTTCTCGATCTGGATCGCCGCAGGCGTGCACGACAGCTTATTGAGCATGCGGATCCTCCAGAACCCCGCCCTCTATTTATTGGAGTATGGGTTCCTCGCCTTCGCGCTGCTCGTCTTTGGGCACCAGCAGCGAGAGCACGTGGACCTCATCGATCGCCAGCAGCGCGCCCTCGCCTCATCAGCCCAGAGCTTCCAGGAGTTGATCGAGCAATCCCCCGAGATCATCGGCGTGCACCGACATGAACGCTTCGTTTATCTCAATCGCCATGGGGCTGAATCCCTGGGCTATGAAAACGCCAACGAGCTCGTGGGCATGTCCACAGCGGAGGTGATGAAATCTGACGATCTTGGCCTGGTGCCCAAGGACCTCGGAGCAGTCTTTGAGGGCTTGGCAACATCAGAGCCTCGCGCCATGCGCTTGCAGCGGGCGGATGGCACCAGCCTGACGTGTGAGGTCATCAGCATGCCTGTGCGCTTCGAGGGCCTTGCCAGCGTGCTCGTGATGGCTCGAGACCTCAGCGGCAGGCAACGCCTCGAGGCTCGTATGATGCAGATGGACCGCATGATCTCCATCGGCACCCTCGCCGCCGGGGTGACCCATGAGATCAACAACCCGCTGACCTTTGTCATCGCCAACCTTTCGATGATCTCCGATAGCAACATAGACCTCCAGAAGCTGATGCCCCCAAAAGACCCCTTGCGTGAGCATACCGAGAGCATCGCCAGCTGTGTGGAGGATGCTATCGCGGGCAGCCGGCGCATCCGGGATATCGTACGGGACCTCTCCACGCTCTCTCGAAAGCGGCAACGGCAAGAAGCGGCGGTGGATCTCCCGGCGACTCTGGAGTCAGCGGTGAAGCTCGCGTGGAATGAGTTGAGGCACCGCTGCAAGCTCGTGCGCGAGATCGAAAACGTGGAGAGTATTGTCGGAGACGACGGTCGGCTTGGTCAGGTGGTGATCAACCTGCTGGTGAACGCCGCCCAAGCCTTACCCCTCGGGCACGCGGACGATAATACAATCTTTCTGCGCGCCTTCATGCGTGAAGACAAGGTCGCTATCGAGGTTGAGGATACGGGCACGGGCATCGATCCAGCGCTGCTGCCACGCATCTTCGAGCCTTTCATGACCACCAAGCCTGTGGGGTCTGGGACGGGAATGGGCCTCGCCATTTGCCGGCAGATCGTCGATGAGCATGGCGGCGAAATCCAAGTCGAGAGCGAACTTGGAAAGGGCAGCTGCTTCAGGATTCTTCTGCCTCCCATGGTCGCTGACCCTGAATTCGTCGACGTTGACGAGATCGCCAAACCCGAACAAGAAAGCCATCAGAGGGGCCGCATACTCCTCATCGACGATGAGAAGCTCTTGCTGCGCATCCTCGCGCGAAAATTAAGGAAAGCCCATCACGAGGCAAACACAGCGGGCACGGCCACAGAGGCCCTGCAGATGCTCAAGGACAACCCAGCTTACGACCTCATCCTCTGTGACCTGATGATGCCCAATATGTCCGGCATCGAATTCCATGGGATATTGCAAGAGCGCTGGCCCGAGCTGCTACCAAAGCTCGTGATCATGTCGGGTGGAGCCTTCACCCCAGAGGCAAGAGAGTTTCTCCAGAAGGTTGAAAACCCGCTCCTCGAGAAGCCCTTCGAGCCCGAAGTCCTGATGAAGATGGTGGATGGCTTCTTGGCTCGGGGTTAGGGTGCTCGGTAGCGACATATCCCAATATACAACTTTCGATATTCATGTATATTGAAAGTGTGACTTACAAACGACAACTCGAACTGCCCTCCCCTGGCAGCGAAACATTCTTCCTCTGGGGAGCACGGCAAACGGGAAAATCAACCCTCCTCCGGCAGAGTTACCGCGACGCCTTGTGGGTCGACTTGCTCCACGCCACCACCTACCGAAGTTTGGCGAGTCGCCCAGAGGAGCTCGGCGAGCGGGTGAGTGCGACCAAAGCTCGATTCGTGGTCATCGACGAAATACAAAAAGTCCCTGCTTTGCTCGACGAAGTGCATCGCCTTCACGAAATGGGCGTGCGCTTCGCCCTCTGCGGCTCCAGCGCGCGCAAAGTACGACGTGGTCACGCCAATCTCCTCGGCGGGCGAGCCGTCAGAATGGAGCTCTTCGGCCTCGTATCGGCAGAACTAGGGGAAGGCTTCGACCTAACGCGTTTGTTGAACGTGGGCTACCTGCCACGGATCTACGACGCCTCTCGACCCAAACGCTACCTCAACAGCTATATCGCAGATTACCTGAAAGAAGAGATCGTCGCCGAAGGTCTCGTCAAGGGGCTAGGCCCTTTTGACGACTTCCTCCGTCAAGCGGCGCTCTCCGACACGCAACCTGTTAACACATCCACCATCGCGCGCGAATGCGGCGTCAGCGCGCCAACAGTGCGCTCTTATTTCCAAATCCTCGAAGACACGTTGCTCGCGCGCTTTTTGCCTGCCTATGTGCACCGACCGAAACGTCGCATCAAGAAAGCCCCAAAGCTCTTCGCCTCGCCAAGCGGAGAGGCCTCGAACCCGGTGGCGAACTCTATGGCAAGGCGTTCGAGAATTGGGTCTTCCACGAGCTGAACGCCTTCAACTGCTACCACGAGCGCGACGCCGACCTCTTCTACTGGCAACTGAGTACAGGCGTGGAGGTTGACTTCATCGTGAACCAACTCGAGGTCGCGATCGAGTGTAAGGCCTCAGCGAGAATTCGGCCCAGCCACCTGACGAACCTCCGTGAGCTGCGCAAAGATCATCCGGAGACTCAAAGACGCATCATTGTCTCCTTGGCGCCCCATGCTCGCACCACAGACGACGGAATAGAGATCATGGGAGTGGCAGACTTCACTCGCGCCCTGTGGGGTGGCAAAATCTTCTGACCGCCGCCGAAGCGGGCGCAGACCACTGAAAATCATGGCAAGATGCCTCCATGCATCAACGAATCCCCTCCCTTTCCCTCGCCATAGCCATCACCCTGACTTTGCTCGTGAGCGCTGAATCGTCAGCACGTAAGTCGGCACGAAAGTCGTCAACACGCAAATCATGGCCCACCCTCAGCACACGCAAGACGATCTCTCTGGCCCAGCGCCTCGAGTCGCCCACCTTCAGCGCTGCACGACCTCTGCGCGTGATGGACCGCGGTCACATGCTCTATCTTGGAAAGGGCTTTGGACGCGACCACCAGACCTTCTACCTCTTGCGCCTAAAAGACCTCCAGAAGCTCAAAATCACCGCGCCCTTTCACGCCTACGTCAAAGCCAACCCAGCGATGAAACAGGACCCGAACGACACCCGGCCGCTGCATCAACAATTCCACGTGGAGAAGCTGCTCTATTACGACAGCGACAACCAACAGGCAGGCTTCCAAGTGGCTGACCATCTGGGAAAGCAGAAGGTCCGACGACATTTCTTCGTGCCTTGGGACCTGAAGAAGTGCCATGTCACAGAACCAACGCTCGTGGCGCGCTCAAAAGTCGGCGTGAGCTACTCACACTCACTACCCCTCGGCTACGATCCCCGGCTGCGGGAGTTCTTCTACGTGCGACAGGTCATCGCCCGAGATAGCCAGCAGCGTACGGTCTTCGTCATCGGCTTTTCTCGCAAGAAGCCACGCATCGTCGCGCAATTCAAGGCCAAGCGCTCCATGGGCGAACGCACCTATTTCGACGCAAGACGCGGCCGGGCTCTGCTGGTGGAGTATGCTGAGCTCGCCAGCCCCAAGCCCGCACCGCGAGGACACCTCGTCACCCTCGCCACGGGAAAGGTCATGAGCTTTGCCATCCCACTCACCACCTATGGCGTCGCCTTCGATGATGATGGCCGGCGCCTCTACACCTACTCCTCGCAGCTTGGCAAGCTCTGGACCCTCGATACCACCAGCGGCGCTCGCCTCGCACAGCTCTCCATCGGCAAGCTCGGCCACGCCATCGGCATGCTCGGCGCGAAGCGCTTGGTGCTGCTGCGCAACAGCGGGCTGCGCCTGCTCTCTTCCGACCAGGGTCGGTTGTCCAAGGGTCCCTTCATCAAGACCAGCCGCTTCTTTCGCGGGTTTTCCCACGTGGGCGGCTCACTGGTGGTGGGCCCCACCATCTTGCTAAAGAACGATGACGACCTGCATGTGCTGATCGCGAAGGGCACCAGCACCAAAGCAAAAAGGAAGCACTCCCGATGAAAGGCTCCAAGATCCTAAGTCAGCTAACTCTGCTGCTGCTCGTCGGGTGGTCAGGGGCGTGTACGTCCACAGAAAAAGAGAGCAGCGCGCCAGCTCAGCGCGCCAGCCTCAACAAGGCCCCCCCCCCCCGCAAAAAGGTGCTCGAGGCTGACCTGCCCGCCTGCTGGTCCCCCTCCATACGCAAAGCATACCTCGGGCTACGTGGCGTGGCCCCAAAGGAGCGCGGGCAAGCGATCAAGGGCCTCTTGGCCCTCGCCAAGCACGGAGCGAAAGCCAAAGACGCCCTGCAACGCCTCGCTCAAGACAAGAGCCTCGCCCAACGGGTTCGCGCCATGGCGGGGATCATGCTCGTGCGCTTACACCGCTATGACCGTGTCAGCTTGAAGCGCCTGCTCTCCTCGAAGAACAGCTTCATGGCCCAGGAGGCCGGCTTGCTGCTCAAGAGCGAGCCTCTGCCAGCGCGGGTCGAAGAGCTGCTACAAGCGCTGCTGGCAGACCCGAGCGCCGAAAAAAAGAAGTGGGCTGCCACAGCGCTCGCGGTGGACCACCCCCAGAGCAGCGAAAAAGCGCTCCAAGGCATGCTGAAGATGGTGGTCGCCGACAAGGAGACCCGTATGCAAGCCGCCTTCGCCTTGGTGATGGCCAAGAGCAAAGATCTCAAGAAGCTCGAGAGCTTCGCTAAGCCCGGCAATGACCGACTTCTGCGCTACGCGGCCTTCAATGAATTGATGCAACACGGCAGCCCAGGCCGCGCGATCGTAAAACGTTTGGCCCAAGAACCTGGAGAGAAGCTACGCAAACATCTGGAGCAGCTGCTCAAAAAGCCCTAGCTCCACCCCTCGTAGCGCGCTAGGCAGAGTGATAGGAGGAGCCTTTGAAGCAACACTTCCCACGAGCGCTCATGGGCGCTGCGCTCCTCAACATGCTGCTCGCCTGCGGTATCGACGACGCTCGCGATTTGGGCATGAGAGGTTCGTCCATCGTCAATGGGGAGCGCCATGAGGGACACCCCGCAGTAGGAGGCCTGCAGCACAGCCTCGGCGGCAGCTGCACCGCGACGCTCATCGGTGGAAAGACGGTCCTTACAGCAGCCCACTGCACCCACCCCGCAGCTCAACATTATTTCTTGCTGCTGAATCAACGCTGGGCAGCCAAACGTGTCATCGCCCATCCACGCTACACAAGCCCCAACGTCGAAAATGACTTTGCGGTCGTGCTCCTTCGGGAGGCTCCGGGGGTGGAGCCCGCAGCGATCGCCGCGTTCCCACCAGAGGTGAACCAAGAGCTGACGCTGGTGGGGCTTGGCACCACCAGCGATGAGGGTGGCGGCAGCGGTGTCAAACGCGTCGCCACCAACGCCGTCGCTGAACTCAGTGAGATGGTGCTCACCTACTATGGCGCGGAAGGTGACACGGGCAACGTCTGCTATGGTGACTCGGGGGGCCCCTCCTTCGCGATGATCAACGGACAAGAGGTGCAGGTGGGCGTGCACTCCTACATCCAGGGCGCCTGCGGCCTCCAGGGCAACGATATGCGCGTCGACGTCGGCCTGGCGTGGATCCTCGAACAAGCCGACGATGTGCACGTTGGGGGCTACCCCGATCACCAGGCCCCCGAGCTGAGCTTCATCAGCCCCGACCTCACTCAGCCCCTTTATCCAAACTTCGAGTTGTCCATGGAGGCCAGCGACGACATTGGGTTGAAACACGTAGAACTTTTCGTGGACGAGGTCTCCCAGGGAAAGATGACGCAAAGCCAGATCACCGGCGTCCCTTTTTCGTTTACCCTCAAGCTTGACGCTGACCCCACGGAAACCGCTGCTGACAGCCTGAGAAAATACAGCCTGCGCGCGGTAGCTACAGATCTGGCGGGCAAGATCACCGAGGTACATGAGGTGATCAACATCTTCCCCTACAAAACCTTCGGGGAACTTTGTGAGCAGGCCAGCGAATGCAGTACGGGCATCTGCCAGGCTCACTCCACGCTCTCCACAAGCACCTGCACCCAGCGCTGCCGGCCGGAGACTCCTTGTCCTGAAGGCATCGCCTGCATCAGCACGGGAACAGACTACGTCTGCGCAGCGCCGGCGCCTCTTGGCGAGGGCGGGTGCCGGCTCGCTCAAAGCGACTCCCCTCCTCTTGGGCTCACACCCTGGTTGCTGCTGGTCCTGCTCGTGTCTCGTCGCAGGCCGCGCGTGCTAATCCAGCGTTGATTCTTCGGGCGTCGATCTTCAGGCGCTGGTCGTGCTAGAACGCGTGGCACGGCGTGCGACGCGCCAAGGAGAGTGACCCATGACGTACAGACTACCTGGCTTGATCCTCATCGCCTCTTTGGCACTGGGACACTCAGCCTTCGCCCAGATGGACATGGAGGAGCCTCCTAGCGAGAGTCCGCCCACGGCTGTGCCTGAAGCACCTCCAGCGCCCGAGACTCCTGCGGCGAGCGCTGAGCCGATGATCCCGAGGGCGCCTGCGCCCCCCGCCAGCGCCTTCGAGGCAAACTTCGCCCGGGCCAATCGCGTGGGCTTGGGCCTCGCGTTCGGTGTGGGATCGGCCTCTCTCTCGGACTACCATAAAGGGATTGATCGATTTCTGGGCGCCAACGCTGATGAGTTCAAGACCAACCTGCAGATCAGCGCCGAGCTGAGCCTACGCTACTACGCGCCCTACTACGTCATGGGGCAGATCGGCTATGGCACAGTCTACAACGCGGCCTCGGCGTTAGGCCTCGAGAGCCACAACCTTGTGATGGAGGTGCCGATCTTGATCGGCGGCTATTACACCTTCTTCGGGCGTCTCTATGTGCATGGCGCCATTGGGCCGAGCATCTTCTTTTTCAGCCGCGCCTATTGGGACCCAGGCACAGATTTCGAAGCGGACAGCGGCGTAGGCATGCATTTGCAGTTTGGCGCGGAGTATATGGTGGGGGAACACTTTGCCGTAGGCCTTGACCTGCGCTACCGCTCGCTCTCCATGGGTGAGCTGATGATCAAAGACACCACCCAGAAACAGAACATCGACTTCGATATGTCGGGGGTAGCGATGATCTTCAACCTACGCGTCTTCGCCATCTAGTCGTCATTATCAAGCGCTCAAGCGCTGCGCAAAGCGCTCATCGGCGGGCGCGAGTTCGAGCCGCGCTATCTCCTGCACCTCCACCCAGTCGTACGCCATATGCTCATGGCAATGGGGCTCGCCTTCAACGTCAATGGCGACAAAATCGATGATGAAGGACGACGCAGGATCGACCTCGCTGTGGAGAAGCTCGCCACCAGAGGTCACCTTGAGGTCGAGCTCCTCTCGCAGCTCTCGACGCGCCGCCATCAGGTGATCTTCACCCGCTTCTAGCTTGCCTCCAGGGAACTCCCAGAGGCCACCATGCCGCGTGCCTAGGGCCCGCTGGCAGAGCAGGTAACGAGCACCACGACGAACCACGGCGGCGACCACATGTCTTGTGTGAGGGGGTGAAGTCATCCCCGAGAGAAGGTGGGTTGATCCAGGAGGGTGTCGGCATCCTCCGGCTCATAGGAGGGCGCTCTATTGTCCACCACCGTGTCGGCATCCTCTGGGTCCACCTTGCGAAAGGAGTCCATGGGGATAATGGGCGCGACCTCATGGCGAGCTGCTCGCGCTCTAGCAGATGGCACCGGGGGTCTAAAAGCAACGACTTTGCCCCTCGCCTTTGGATCGTCGGGAGCATGTTCGGTGTCGATAGTGCCCGACACAACCACCGCCGGCTCCACCGAACGTCGTCGCGCCGGGCGCTTCTTCGGTGTCTTCAAACGCGTCAGAGGCTTGGGCTTCGACACACGAACCCCCGCTGACGCGGCCACTGCGGCCACTGCAGCTGGCTTGCGCTGGCGAGGTGCGTCCATGGGCAGCGTAGCCAAGGCCGTGGCGAGGCTCGCGGCGTCTTGGAAGCGACGCGCTGGGTCTTTGGCCAAACAACGCATCACAAGCTTCTGCAAGCTCTCAGGCACCCTCGCTGGCAAAGGCGACGGGACCTGTTCAAGGTGACAACGCATCACCTCGAGCAGATCTTGATGGGCAAACGGGGGCTTACCCATGAGGGTCTGATAGAGCACGCAACCGAGGGCATACACATCTGAGCGCGCATCTGCCTGGTCACCTTTGAGGATCTCGGGAGAAATATAGGTTGGGGTTCCTACGGCGAAACCCTCTTGCGTTAACTCGACCTCATCGTTACGGCGAAAGAGCACCAAACCAAAATCGAGCACCTTCACCAGCTCGCCGCTGCCAGCCATCTTGGAGACGAAGAGATTGCCGGGCTTGATATCACGGTGAACGATGCCCCGCGCATGGGCCTCTGCCAGCGCTTGCGCGGCCTGCGTGAGCAAACGAACGGCGCGGCGTGGCGCGAGGGCTCCTTCTTTTTTGAGGATTTGCCCCAAATCATGCCCGTCGAGCAGCTCCATGGCGTAGTAGAAGAGCCCATCTTCTGTCGCGCCAAAGTCAAAGACACGGATGGTGTTGGGGTGTGTCAGCTCTGCGGTGGCTTGTACCTCTCGCTCGAAGCGCGCCACGGCCTTGGGGTCCACCTTGTCCCCGCGAAGAATCTTCACCGCCACCTTGCGGTTGAGGGTGCGATGATGCGCAGCCCAGACCTCGCCCATCCCGCCCTTGCCTATGAGCTCCAGCAAACGATAGCGACCGAGAGAGCGAGTCTCGAAGACCTTGCGTTGCAACGTCCAAAGGGAGTGTCCGCCAGCTAAGGTCAACGCACCTGCTCCCACCAAGAAGAGCTGGTTCAGGGCGAAGAGCCCCAAGTTACCTAGATCGAGGAATTGCGCGGCGATGGTGGGGGAGATCGAGGCCAGGGCCAACAAGGTCAAAGGATGCGCCAACACCACGAGCAACACGGGCAAGAGGGCCCGGCGCCAATGGTCAGCCGACAAGGCACCCCGCGCCACGAGCAACACGACCACGCCAAGAACCAACGAGCTGCTGATGCCCCCCGCCTCTGCACATGTGACCGAGACGAGGATTGATATCGCCAAAAACGCGCCCATGTCGATCCAGCGCAGTTGCCTGATAGAGGGCGACGGCTGGTGGGAGAGGCGCAGAGCCGCGAAACCCAACACCAACAAGCCCATCACCCGCACCAGCAGATAGACCCACCAGCGGCCGGGGTGCACGAGGGTGAGGACGAAGATATCGACAAAACCAAAGAGCACCCAGCCTACCAGGCCGATGACGCTGAGGCGACGCAAGCGCAGCACTGTCGCCACATGCTCACTGTGGGCGATGTCTTGTTCGGCCAAGTGGCTGGCGTCCACCACGACCTCGCCTTTTTGTACTGTCGAGCCCATCACTACTCCTGGCTATTCGGGCTTGGCAAAAACTACGGGTAGCCTGAGTAACTGCAATTCTGAGGCCGACGCGAGAGGTGAGATGGACAAGCGTGTTCGCAGAGAATGACCCGTGGAATCCCTGTGATTATAACATATTAGAGAAATGCTGTGCGTGGTGGGAGAGATCCGCGATGGACACATCAGGCGGGGAGAATTGGACAGTGGCTATTGGAGTCGCCTCTGCTCGGGTGATGATCACCCTGTTGGCGCGTCTGGCTTGCACGCGCTATAGGTGGGCGAAGCGCCATCAACGTCAAAGGGTGACAGCATGAGATCTCTTAGAAACGCAACAATCACGTTCTTTGGGCTGCTTGCCATGGGAACTTGGGGCTGCTCGTCGGATGACACCTCCCCGAAGGCTGATGGGCAGGTTGACACGCAACTCTTGGTGGATGGTGCCATGGAAGACGCCCTTCCCAGGACAGATCAAAGTGTCCCGGATCAAAGCGTCCCGGATCAGAACATCCCGGATGCGCCAGACAACTGCGTCGTCATGCGCACCGCCGACAAGACCGAATGCAATGAGGATTGTGGCGTAAGACTCTTTCTGCCTGGGGGCGACTTCTACTGCTCACAGATTTGCGCGTCCACCGCAGAGTGCACGCCCTATGGAGCCGACCTCAAGTGTGGAACAGAGATCGGCGCCTGCACGCCAAGTTGCATCCACGACGCGGTGTGCACCACTCAGGGCTTCAAGCGCTGCAATTTGACTGAGGGCGTCTGCGATACTATCGACGCGATCTAACCCAAGAGGGCACCCTCCAAAAAGAAATCGCGTAGAATGCTCAGATGGAGGGTTCTATGGCGTGTTGGTTTGGTTCTCTTTGCCTGATCGTAACAATCGTGATGCCCACAGTCGCCGAAGCGCGTTGTATGTCGAAGCGCCTGGGTGCGTCTCCCCCAGCCCATGCCGTTGGGGTCCCCACCAATGTACGGCTCTTTTTGACCCTCTATGGGCACGAAAACGCAAAGGTTGCTGTAGCCCTCGAGCAGGCGGGGCCTCTTTGGATTTCCAAGGGCCATCGTGTGCCGTTGAAGCTCCACCTCGCGCCGCATAACGCTCGGGCCTATCGCAACCTCTACCTGGTCTTGGAGCCCCAAGGTGTGTTGAAAGCACGGCGTCATTACCGGCTGGGCTTCAAGAGCGTTCGCTCCTTTGCTGGGCAAACCTTGACGTGGTGGAAACGCAAGCTCCTTGGGTTGCGCATCAAGACAGCGTCAGCACCCGATGAGACAGCGCCAACCAAACCCCAGCGCTTGGTCAGCACAGGCTACGCGCTGCGCCGGTTTGGCTGCGGCCCCGCCGAAGCCATTGGCCTGCGTTTTCAAGGATCCCACGATGTCAAAGCGGCCCGCGGCGGCACGCTCACCAAACACCTCCGCCTCCGCTTCGATGTAGTGGAGCAGGTGACGGGCAAGAAACCGAGAACGCTGCAGATTTGGAGCGGTCCAGCGGCGATGGAGGGCACAGAGCTCGGCCACGGCATGTGTGCCGGCAACTTTCGCTTGTCACGGGGCGCCCGCTATCGAATCCAGCTGCGTACCATCGACTGGGGTGGGAATATCAGCAAACCTAGCGCACCTGTGGAGGTGGTGGCCCGCTGACGTTTGGGCCCAGTCACCTGCCCGCCACAAAAAAATCTACTCCTTGTGGAACCTCTCAGCCCCACGCGTGTCTTAACCTCCGAGTGACGTTCACCCCGTCTATCTGAATGCCGGGGCAGCAGGGTGGGCGCCGCCGCTCCGCAAACCAAAAAGCCGCGAGCCCCCAAAGGACCCGACCCCAGCGAGCAGCAGGTCGACATCACCACCCTCTTCGACAACACAGCGCTGCAGCGGCGGCGCCTTGGGACGCATCGCGGTGGACATATCAGCGCGAGCTCCTGGGCGCTCTTTGCTCTTGGCCTAGTGGGTATGGGCGTGGCGCTCTTTGGGCTGCTCTCAGGGCGAGCAGGCCTCGGGACCCTCACGGCGATGATCGCCTGTGGCACGCTGGTCTTCACCATGGGCCGGGCGCAGCGTGAGCGACGCTCACCACACTTCCTCGTCGGTGATGGGGTGGACGTCGACCTGCCTGTCACCG
>JAFCZD010000212.1 GCA_019314525.1 Deltaproteobacteria bacterium | reverse complement strand
GGATCGTGTCAATGAAGGAGAGATCTACCGACATCTTGCCCTCCATGGCGGCGTTGGATTCTTGCCAGAAGAGCGAAAAAAATCCACGCCGCACCTTGGATTTCGATAGCACGCAAAGCCAGGCGGGAGAACCCAAAAAAGTCCGCGATGTTGGTTGATTAGATGCGTTTTTCGGCAAGTTTTCGGAGGGGAGTGAAGTGTGCGAGCGGTGGCGCGTGGGAGCGAGCTAAGGAGCGGGTTATGGGGTGAGCTCCCAAGTATTGTAATACCAGGTGTCCTTCCCGGCACCACGGCTCTGGGTGGGTTATGGGGTGAGCTCCCAAGTATTGTAATACCAGGTGTCCTTCCCGGCACCACGGCTCTGGGTCTACCCCAAGGAAACCGTGATCGCCGAGAAGTTCCAGGCGCTGGTCGATCTAGGCATGGCCAACAGCCGGATGAAGGACTTGTTTGACCTCGATGCGATGGGGCAGATGTTTGCCTTCGAAGGGAAGCTGCTGGACGGAGCGATCTCAGCCACCTTCGCCCGCTGGCGTACCAAGTCCTTTGCCTGGCTCTCTCCCGACGGACGCACGCTCTACTTCAACCGCAACAGCCTGATAGCCGGCGGACGAGCCGCGGACATCTGGGTTTCCCACCGCTCGTGCGACGACAAAGAATAGTGATTGGCACCCTCAAGGAGGCGCGATCAGCGGCCAGGCACCCTTGGGAGTGATCAACACCCTCTCCCATCACCGACTCTCGGCACACCATGACTCAGCCACGCGAAACGCCTGGCCCATGCGATCCTGAGCCGAGCGGGCAAGCCCGTAACTCGTGGCCACCGACCGCCATCGCGTCACCACCGCGCTGACCTCATCAACAATCTCCCTGGCGCGGAGGGCCTTCAACCGAAACACCGAGGCCACCTCGAGCGCGAGGTTCAGGTCTTGAGCGTTGTCCGACTCAGAGATGTTCAGCTTGAGGCCAGCACCATAAGGATTGGGGTTCATGTCATAGGCCGGCGCCAACGCCCAACCCATGGGGCCGAGCATGAACCCATGGTTGCGAAGGTGGTCGTCAGTATTCGACACGCAGATGGAAAAAACCACGCGCCGCCAGAGTTGCTCGAGGTCGGCCATGGTGTTGGAGCCCTGCTGAATGAGCAAATCCGCAAGCTCGACGTAGCTGGCGTCATCGTGGGCGCCTGCGCCATCCATGCGATCGAGCAAGGTCATGGCCGATGCGAAATGCAACCGGCCACCATCATGCATGCGATCAAAACGGCGACTGAGGTAGGTGTGGTGACCGCGACTACCACCCCGACCACCCCTATTCGTGCCAAAGCGACGCACCTCTGCAGGAGGCACCACCACGCCAGCCCGCTGGGCGAGGGCATGAACGACGCACTCCCACGCGCCCACGTCCTCTTCATCCGCCCGACTTGGGAACTTGGCGATCCATAGACGCCCACGCTCGTCTCGAACGCTGGCCTTGGGGCGCGCGCCACCGAGGGAGCCCCCAGGCGCGATCAGCATACGAAGCCATCGGCCATATTCAGCATCGCTCTCTGCGTCGTCACGCTCGAGCTGAAGACTGGCGTGCTCGAGTTCACGCAGCGACGTCCAGGGCGGGGAGGCGAGGTCATCGTTGTCATCGAGAAACCGACCCTCCACCCGAAACCGCAGGGCGCCCATACGGTGGCCATCGTGCACGCCCAGCAGATAGTCCGACTCGAGCAAGCGACGTTCGCTGCGACCTTCAGCGCGCGAGAGTTGTGCCTCGCGGCGGCGCATCAGCACCCTTCCCCAACGGTCAGGCGATGAGTCGAGGAACACGCCGAAGTTATCACGACGGGTGCTGGGATATTGCGGTCCGCTGTAGAGGGCCATGGATGGGTCGAGCTGCTGCCTGGAGCTCGATGCGAGCCAGGCTTCGTCGTACTCGAAGGCGAAGACCTCCTTGCCGCGCGTTGGCGTTGCCCTCAGGCGTCCCATCAGCGTTGGGCCCTCGAGTTCGAGCCAGTCGGCGACGACCTCGATGATGCGCTGGTCACTCATGTGTCGCTTTCATCGCTCTGATCAGCCGTGGGTACGCGTACCCCCAGGCTCCGCTTCGGGGCACGTCGGCGGGTGGGGAGTTTGGCGTCTTGCAGCTTGCGACCCAGCTCGTCATCACGGGCAAGCAGAGCAAGATCTTCGTGCAGCCCCAGGCTGTGCAAGACGTTGGCGTAGGCGCCAAGGGTAACGCCTGGTTCGCCGACCTCCACGGCGCGAAGGGTTGTGCGTGACATGCCAGCGCGCTCAGCGACCATCTGCATCGAGAACCCACGCCGTAGACGAGCGAGACGAATGTTCTCACCAAGCGCCTTCAAGATCCGTTGAACAGCCGGGTGTGGTGTGGTGGTCTTTCTTGCCATAACGGCCACTATTCTACCCATAACGAGCGCGAACAGCAATGATAGCGGCTGTTAGATGCTACAAAGCCCGCCTCCGCGGGCCCTCAGTGCCGAAAAAGATCAAGCGTCCGGTGGCTCACCCGAAGGCAGCGCGGCTAACGCGCCACGCCCCGTGGTCTCCCAGGCCTTCGCCAGAGAGGCGAAGGCATCGTCGCTGTAGCCCCGAGCAACCTTGATGTATTCATAAAAGGCGCTAGCGGGCACAAAGATCAGCCGGTCGCCAACGAAGATGCTCAAGAATACCGACGGGCAGCTGCTAACATGCATACGCTTGCTGCGCAGATAGAGCGCCAGTCGGGGCGCCACATGACTCTCGAGGTAGTCTGGCGAGCGCCGATCCAAGACCACCTCATAGTTGAAGCCCGCGCCTGTGGCCTCGGTGAAACGCTCACGCATACGGAAGATAAGCTCGTTTGCGTCCACCGCGGGACCTTCGTCCACGGCGCGCTCACGCAAGGCATCAGGAATGATCATAGTCGCTCGCACTCGAGAAAGGGGGACTCGCAGCTTGAATCATCCAACTGCGAGATTTCGAAATGCCGAACCCAGCCAGGGTTTCCATCGGCAAAAAACTCGACGATGACGGTGCCCTTCTCGGGGCTCTGGGCGTCAGCGCTCACTTGTAGCTGTGGATTGCAATCCTCCGTCGCTGCCCCCAACGAGGCCTTCGTTTCGCGATTGAGGAACTCCACCTGGAAGCCCCCGTTTTGAACCAGGCGCCATTGACAGCTCTCTGGTCGCCACGGAGCGTCGAGGGCGAAGCCCCCCCCTCCTCCACAGCTTTTCAGGGCATCCTGCATCTTCAGAGTGCAGCCATAGCGTGCCTCTGAAACAGAGCGAGCGCACCGCAACGGGTCTAACGCCTCGCAAGCGTTGTACGCCACGCAATAGGCCTGCGCCACCTGAGCCCCTTCCAGGGTGCACGCTCCACTCACACCGCCACCGGTCGCCTCAGCGCAATCGCGCGTGCCAGCGAAGCAATCGGTGTTCTGATCGATAGCGTAGCAGCGTACCCGCGCTGGGGCGTAGCTCCCATCGCAGTCGGTGTCCTTGTTGTCGCAATACTCGAAAGCCCCTGGAAAGACCTCGGCGTCGTCGTCGGCGCAGTCGGGAGGCTGCTTCAAAGTGCCATGCCCATCGCAGTCGAGATCGTCGCTGGGGTAGAGGAAGTAACGATCTTCTGCGGGGAAGGCGATGCGACGACACGCACCGGTGGTGCGAGCCCAACGCGTACTGTTGATCGAGTTCAATCCCACAGACCGGCGCAGGACCTCCCCCTCGATGAAACGCTGGGGCGTTTGGGTAAAGGCGAAGGAGCCAAGGCTCTCGCTGTTGCTCTCACCGCGATTCTTTCCCAGCACCAAGACGCGGATGCTGAGTGCACCCCCGGCCCCCGGCTCGAGGAGCAGTTCATACGGCGTGATAGCGAGGTTACGCCCTGAGACATCGGCGCGGGTCCCCGAAGCGCGGCTATCGAGGATATAGTGCCCGTCCTGCTCCACACCCACATAGAACTCGAGGATATCCGCAGCGCCACGGTTCACTGAGACGAGGATCCCGGTCTCGGCGCTACAGGCGCTCAGGGTGAGCAGCATGCATAGAGAAACGGCCCGCATTTTTTGCTCTCTAACTCGGTTGGCAGGAGCCGCTGTTGCAGACCTTGCCGTTGGTGGTGCAGTTGGTGCAACTACCTCCATCAGTCCCACAGGCGGTGTCGGTGGACGAACCATCCTCGCAGGAGTTGCCGTCCCAGCACATCCCCACACTGCAACATGTCCCGCTATTGCACTGCCCTGTCCCACAGTCGACGCAGACGTCACCATCTGTGCCGCAGGCGCTGTCATTGGACGAACCAGGCGCACAAGAGCTGCCATTCCAGCACGTGCCCACACTACAGCATGTCCCGCTGTTGCACTGCCCTGTCCCACAGTCGACGCAGACATCACCATCTGTGCCGCAGGTGCTGTCATTGGATGAACCGTTTACACAAGAGCTGCCGTTCCAGCATGTGCCCACACTACAACACGTCCCGCTGTTGCACTGCCCTGTCCCACAGTCAACGCAGACATCACCATCTGTACCGCAGGCGCTGTCATTGGACGAACCAGGCGCGCAAGAGCTGCCATTCCAGCATGTGCCCACACTACAACACGTCCCGCTGTTGCACTGCCCTGTCCCACAGTCGACGCAGACGTCACCATCTGTGCCACAGGCGGTATCATTGGACGAACCGTTCACACAGGAAGTACCGTTCCAGCACGTGCCCACACTGCAACACGTCCCACTATTGCACTGCCCCGTCCCACAGTTCGTGCAGCTGCCACCGTCCGTCCCGCAAACGACATCATTGGACGAACCGTTCACACAAGAAACGCCATTCCAGCATGTGCCCCCTGGGCAACAGGTCCCGTTGTGGCACTCGCCATTCCCGCTGTCGCAGGGCGCGCCATCAACATCAACGGTGGCGCAGCCCGTGGTAGTACACGCAGCCGTCTCACACTCGTTGACCACGAGACAGATGCCACAACTCGCCCCGTTGTCCCCACACCTTATGGTGCTCTGAAAGAGAAAACTGACACAGTTCGAGCCATCCCAGCAGCCCATGCAGCAATTCCCCTGACGACACTGCCCAGCCCCACTGGCGCATACCGTGCCATCGCCCTTGTTGATGGTGGAGCAACCGCTGGTGGTGCACACAGGCGTCTTACACTCGTTGGTGGTGGTGCACCCACCGCAAGAGACGCCGTTATCTCCACACAGACCGCTGTTTTGCGATGAATAGGGCACACAGCTCGAACCATTCCAACACCCTGTGCAGCAGTTCCCATTCCAACACTGCCCCGTATTGCTCCCGCAGGACGTGGCGTTGGCCACCGGATTGGTGGTGCATGCGCCACCCACACAGCGTGGCGTGCGGCACTCGTTGGTGGAGGTGCACCCACCGCAAGGATTGCCATCGTCGCCGCAAGCGGAGATCGATTGAAAAGTGTCACCCAGACAAGTGTTGAAGACGCTCCAACACCCCGTACAACAGTTTCCGTCGCGACACTTCCCCGTGTTGCTGGCGCAGGCCAACCCGTCGGGACGGTCGCTGGTCACGCAGCGCTCGCTGCTGCACGCTGGTTGCTGACACTCATTGCTCGTGGTGCACCCTTGGCAACTGTTGCCATCGTCGCCGCAAAGCGCGGTAGACTGCGCTGTGCCCACCAAACACTGCGACGCGGTGCTGTTCCAACACCCTGTGCAGCAATTTCCGGAGCGACACTGCCCACTCGAGCAGAGCGTGGTGTCGCTCTTGTCAGGGAATGTACAGCGCTCGGTGCTGCACGTTGGGGTCTCGCATTGGTTGGAGGTCGTGCATGCCTGACAGATGACACCAGTGTCACCACAGCGGGTGGCCGACTGGTCAGATCCGATCAAGCAGCGACGTAAGGAGCCATCCCAACAACCGTTGCAACAATCCCCCTCACGACATTCACCCGCACCGCTCGCACAGCTGGTACCCTCGGATCGGTCGGTACTGCTGCAAACACCGCTGTTGCACGTATCGCTGCTGCACTCATTGCTATCATCGCAGCTGGCGCAGCTGGCGCCATTGAGACCACAACGCGCCGTGGACTGGCCTGTGAAGGTGATGCACGTTGACGCATCCGCGCAGCAGCCCGTGCAGCGGCCATTGCTAATGCAGCGACACTGACCGCTGACGCAGTCCAAACCGCTCGGACACGGCCCCCCAGTACTCCCACAGGCACAAGCGCCGCCCACACAAAGATCCGTGTCATCGCGGTCGGTGCACTTCACCCCACAATCTCCACAGTTGAGCGCGTCCGTCAGAATATTGCGGCATGCCCGTTGGCTCGAGCAGCATTTCTGGTTGGTCGTACACTCGTCGGCGCCATCGTCGGTGATGCCATCGCGACAGTTGTCATCGACGTCATTGCAGAACTCATCCTGCGTGGGATAAACCGCCGAGTTCGTCGCGTTGCAATCGCCGCATCCACGGTACTGCGCCGCAAGATCGAGACGACCGCTGCCTGTGGTACAGCCGCTGCAACCAAGATATCCGTCGTTGTCGCCAGGGGGTGGTGAGTCGAGCTCGTCCCTCGGGGTCACGCCGTTACAGTCGTCATCCTTGCCATTGCAAGCCTCCGGCACAGGGAGCTCGGCGTCAGCGCAAACCCAGAAGCCGTTGAACTCTGCTTGCACAGCCTGAATAAGCGCCAGGTTGGGCACCACACGGCTGAAGTCGCAGCCCACCACCTGTCCTGGCGTACAGTTGCCCACGGAGACGCCGCAGACCTTTCCACGATCAGCGAGGTTTGCGCCTGTGGGGTCGTCCTCTCGCTCGTTACAGTCGAGGTCCTCTCCCTGAACACAAGACTCGGGTTTGGGCTGCCCCGCTCCCACACAGCGCGGTGAGGTCGCTCCCTCCTGCAAATCCTCGCCTTCGCAAGCGACGCGGTCCTGCACGTCGATGGCGCCAGGATCGACCTTGGTGCAGGCGCAGCGGCCGAGGGCCTGTCCGCAAGCCCCATCATTATCGTCCGTGCATGTGATATTAGGCGACATCGAGTCGCCGTCAGGATCAGGGTTGCCCTCGTTGACTAGGCCGTCGCAGTCGTTGTCCACCGCGTCGCAGACCTCGGTCGCCCATGGATGGATCTTCGCCGCATCAGGGTCTGTCGGATCGTCATTGCAGTCATCAGGTGGCAGGTAGCCATCCCCATCCTTGTCGTTGGTGCAGGGCACGTCAGTGCCGCTGCAACTCTGGTCGATGGAGTCCCCACAAACCTCGGGTGCGCCCGGAAAGACGTGGGCATCCTGATCGTTACAGTCCTCCTCGGCTTTGGGCGGAGGGGGGTTGCAATTCGCAGCACGAAAGCCATCGCCATCGCTATCACACGCGACGTCTGGGCAACCATCTTCGGCTGCGATGCGCCCGTCTAGATCGTGATCGACGTTGGCCTCGACTGTTGCGCCATCCTTGGAGAGCTTGATGCGTGAGCAGAACTCGCGCAGCGCACCCACGCGGGTGCCACCTTCGTTCCCCGTGGACCCACTCACCCCCGGGTACACGCCGGCATCATAGTCATCCTCGTCGTCCGTGGGCAGCGGTTGGCCATCGGCGCCTGTGCAATTGGGGTCCTGCAGGTTCACCGCCGCATGGTTATCGCCGTCCACATCACAAGGGGCGCAGCCCTCGTTGATCACTCCGTTACAGTTGTTATCGACGGTATCGTCACACTTCTCCTTGGCGCTGGGGTTGACCGTCGGGTCCTTGTCGTTGCAATCGTCGGGTGGCGAGACACCATCGCAGTCCTCATCAACCACGCACGGAATATCGCCGCCACTGCAGCTCTGATCGACGCCATCCCCACAGAAGGGCGGCTCGGGCGGCTGCTGGCCCGCCGCTGCGAGCTTCTCAAGGCAGGCTTGTGGCAAGACGAAATCAGCCGCGCTCACCCCACAGAGGTTTGGTGCTTCACGGATCGTTGGCGCACGACAGGGATCGTGGTCATCGCAGTCATCGCTCCCCGCCACCCCGTCGCCATCTTCGTCCTTGCACTCTTCATCGCCGACGAGTGGATCGGCGCCGCAGCCCTGATCGCAATCGTCATCCTTGCCGTTGCCGCACACTTCAATGCCAAAGGGGTGCACATTGGGGTCGGTATCGTCGCAGTCGAGGAATACACAGGTGATGGCCCCTTGGGCGATCACGCAGTCGCCAAAGGCACCACAAACAGGGAAACCATCACCATCCTGGTCTTGGTCGTCGAGGATCGACACCAAGGTGATACTCTCTTCACGAACACCATCAACCCGGAAATCGCGCAAGGCCACCTGACTCGACGTCCCGGTGTGACCCACAAAGTGGATCAGATAGTTTCCAGCTGCAGCAAACTCCACAGAGAGCTTCAGCTCTTGGCCCGCCTGGGATATGTCCCGATTGGGGTCCGCCGCGTCCACGGGCTCCTGCCGGCGCTCGAGGATGATCTCTCCGGTGATGAGGTCCTTGACGCTGAGATCGAAGGTCTCGACGAAGCTCGCTCCCTTCACCGTCAAGAGCAGCGCGTGAGGCTCACTGCAGCTCCCCAAGAGCACAACAAGGGAAAGAATAGAGAGGGGTTTGAGAAAACAGGCCAACGGCCTTGATGCCCTTGGAGACCGAGAACTCATCCAAAGATGCGAAGACATGATGCTTTACCTTAGGTCCTGGTCTTTCGAGTATAGCCTGCGAGGACGCTGGGGAACACCCACTGGCGATGCTCGAGCATGTAAAGCTAACGCGTTGACCCCCACGGCCGCGATGGCTATAGTGCCGCGGCTTTTGGCGAAACTTCCGTTTTTCTCGGTCGTTCGCCCACTCCCGCGCGGCGATGACCTCGCGCGATAGACCAAGGAGCGTCGGATGATGCGTCTGTTCGGCTGGTGCTTCGCGCTGGCCCTCCTCACCCTGCCTACCATAGCGGCTGCTCAGGGCTTTGCCCCACGGCCCCGCGCAGGAGGCGGAGCTGCTGGCTCCAAGGGCGTGGACAAACCAGCGGGTCCGGCTGAGGCTGCCCCGGAAAAAGACGACAGTGACGGGGCTGACCTCCCACCTCTTCCCTCCTGGCCCACCAGTGGTCGCAAACGCCTGGTGCATGTCGAGTGGAGGGGCTATTTCAGGGCTCGCGCCGACCTGATGCACAACTTCAACCTCGGTCTGCGGGATGTGACGGTGGGCAACAACAACGCCACCACCTATGCGCCTTATTGGCTACCCATCGCCGAGCGTTCAGACAAACTGGGGTGCGCAGCACGCGTCACCAAGCCCGTCCCTGGAGG
>JAFCZD010000763.1 GCA_019314525.1 Deltaproteobacteria bacterium | reverse complement strand
GACGCTCGGGCGCTGGTGCTGGCGGTGGAGCAGCTCATGGGACGCTCGCTGGCCATTGATGAGGCTGATTTGGCAGAGGTGACATCTCAAGCTGTGGCCACCACCGCCAAAGCCGAGGACCTCTGATGGTCAACGCACCGCAGCTGGCGTTGTCAGGTGAGCGCTTTGTGGTGGGCTACCGTTTGGCGGCAGCGGACCGCGCAGAGGCCCACCAGCTGGCATCAGCTCTTTGTGTTGAGCAGACGGTGGAGTTTCCTCTCGATTTGATCGGCCCAGGGCCCATCCGCGAGCAGGTGGTGGGGCAGGTGCGGAGCCTCGAAGAAGCAGGGGAGGGGGCCTTTGTCGCGCGTGTGAGCTACGCCGTGGAGACCGCCGGAGATGACCTAACGCAGCTTCTGAACGTGATCTTTGGCAACAGCGGGCTCAAGCCGGGCATCGTCGTGAGTGAACTCAACCTCTCTGAGGGCCTGCTGGCCCGCTCTTGTGGGCCGCGCTTCGGTGTCGCCGGGCTGCGCGCTCGACTGGGCGTGAAAGAGCGCCCCTTGCTCTGCACGGCGATCAAGCCCATGGGTCTTTCACCGCGGCAGCTGGCCGCCATGGCCAGAGAGATGGCCCTCGGGGGCGTGGACCTGATCAAAGACGACCACGGCTTGGTCGACCAGCCCTTCTGCCCCTTCGAGGAGCGCGTGACGCGTGTGGCTGAGGCCGTGCAAGAGGCCAACGCCCTGAGCGGATGTCACACCCTCTATGTGGCCAACGGCACGAGCGACGCGCGTCATCGTCTTGGGCGCTGGGCCTTCGCCCGGGACGCGGGTGTGGGCGCCTTGATGCTTGCGCCAGGCCTGATGGGCTTCGATGTGGTGCAGCAGCTTGCCATGGACGATAGCTTCGAGCTGCCGATCCTCGCGCACCCGGCTTGGTTGGGGGCCTCCCTCGAGCGAGTCGCTGGGGGCGTCGCCCATGGGGTCCTTCTGGCTACGTTGATGCGTCTCGCTGGCGCGGATGCGACGATCTTCCCCAACCACGGGGGGCGCTTTTCTTTTTCGCCTGAGCAGTGTCGCTCCATTGTCAAAAGTTGCCATGAGGGGCTCGGTGAGCTGGCGCCCATCCTGCCGGTACCGGCTGGTGGCATGCGCTTGGAGAATGTCGGCGAGTTGCGCACCTTCTACGGCGACGACGCGATGTTCTTGATCGGCGGCGATCTGCATCGCGAGGACGATCTGCGGGGCGCTTGTGCGCGCTTCGTGGAGCTGGTCTCCGGCTGAGTCGGCTCCAGGGTTCCCTCAGGTCCCGAGTTCCGAGGGGAAACCGAGACTCCCCGATAAGCCTTGACACTCTGCCTCCAATTACTGTCAGGTAGTATACCTTTTTACGCATGCGACAGGGAGGCATCCATGGAGCCGTTTATCGGTATGATCGTGATGTTCGGCGGCAACTTCGCGCCCCGGGGATGGGCCTTATGTGATGGGCAGCTGCTGGCGATTAATAGTTATTCCGCCCTCTTTTCGGTTCTGGGCACCGCCTACGGTGGTGACGGCCGCACCACCTTTGGCCTGCCAGATCTGCGTGGCCGGGTGCCCATACACCCGGGCAGCGGGCCCGGACTCTCTTCCCGCAGGTTGGGCGAGGCTGGCGGTCAAGAGAACGTGTGGTTGACCGCGAATCAGATGCCCTCCCACACCCATGCAGTCCAGCAGAACTGTTCCAGCGAAAAGGGGCTCAGTAGCCGTCCAGAGGGTAATTACCCAGCGGTCACGGCGGGCGCTTCCTACGCGGAGTCGTCCGATGGGCAGATGGGTACTGACGTGGTCAACAACACCGGCGGCGATCAAAGCCACAGCAATGTGCAGCCCTTTCGATGCGTGAACTACATCATCGCGCTGCAGGGGACCTACCCCTCTCGGAACTAGGGGAGCGATGATGAAGCGCCGCGACTTTCTCAAGGTTTCTGGGGCAGGGGTCTCCCTGCTCTCTCTTTCCTCTTTCGGCTGTGGCATGGACCCGGCCGGAGTGTTCCAGAGCATGGACGCACCGCTCAGGGTGGGTGAAGCACGCCTGGTCTACGATGGTGTCGGGCGAAGCTACGAGCTCGCCTCGGCGAAGCATCGCGTGACCATGCGGTGCGCGGACGGCACGGTGGGCTGGAAGATCGGCGGGCTGGGTAGCGAGCACGGCCGCTTCAACTACCCGGTGGCGCTGCGGCCCCAAGGCGACGGGATGCTCTGGGTGGCCGACCGTGGCAATCGCCGGGTACAGCTCGTTGATGCTGAGGGGCGGCACCGTCGCACCCTTGGCGCCACCGCAGGCGAGGGTGGCGTCCTCGAGGCGCCGCGGGACGTGGCCATCGGCTCCTCAGGGGAGATCTACGTCTGCGACGCCATGGTTCACTGCGTCCAGGTCTACCAGCCAGAGGGCCGCTATCTGCGCACCATCGGTGGCTTTGGTAGAGGGGTGACGGAGCTCAACGGCCCGGTGGCCTTGGCCTTCGACCTAGAGGGCATGCTGCACGTGGTAGACCGCGGAAACGCTCGTGTGCAGGTCTATGACATCGACGGTGGGCATCTACGCTCCTACGGCGCCTATGGCAACCGCCCCGGTCAGCTCCTTCTGCCTTCGTTCCTCGTCTTTGCTGACGATGGCGGCGCCTACGTGGGGGATGTTGCCACCCGTCGCATTAGCCACTTTTCACCCGAGGGGCGCTTCACGGCGAGCATGCAGTCGCGCAGCGCTGATGGTCGCCCAGGCATGTGGCGGTCGCGCCCATGAGCGTGGGGGCCTAACCATGAAGGTCATTCGCGATGCCCTCGAAAGAGGGCATCCATCCACGTCCGTCATGCCCTCAAAGGAGCATCCAGTGGACCAGAAGATCCCCGCGTGCGCGGGGATGACGGGACACTACGGACATTCCGACACCTCCATACAAGGAGTTTCAGCTATGCGTATGGTACGCGCTCTCCATCGTCTTTGCCTCGCCGCGTGTCTCCTTTCGGGGGTCTTCGTGTCAGGATGCGACAACGACACCGCTGGCGCCGTCAACTGCACTGTCGTCGACGACGGCGCAGGCGTCTACACCATGAACTGCCCCAATGGCACCAGGGTGTCCTGGGAGGACGGCGAAGATGGCCAGGCAGGTGGCGATGGCCAGGCAGGCGAGGATGGCCTCAGGGCCCTGGTGACTCTCGAAGCGGAGCCCGCTGGGTCCAATTGCACATCAGGTGGCACGGCCGTGCACGTAGGCCTCGATACAGACGCTAACGGCGAGCTGGATGCCAGCGAGGTGATGACCACCCAATACGTTTGCAGCGGGGCTACGGGTGAGGCCGGCAGCGACGGTGAGCAGACATTGGTACGGTTGGACGTGGAGCCCGCCGGCACCCACTGCGTCGACGGCGGCACGGCCGTGAACGCGGGGGTCGACACCGACGGCAACGGGACGCTCGAGGTCGGCGAGGTGACGAGCACCACCTATATCTGCAATGGCTCCACGGGCAACGACGGTAACGACGGTAACGATGGTAACGACGGCAGCACCACCCTATTTCGGATGGAGGCCGAGCCCGCTGGTACGCATTGCGTGGAGGGCGGCACGGCCGTGCACGCGGGCGTGGACGCCGACGAGAGCGGGGCCCTCGAAGCCGGTGAGGAGACCACCACCACCTACGTTTGCGATGGCGCTGTGGGCAGCGCCGGCGACACCACGCTCGTTCGCCTTGAGGCCGAGCCCGCTGGCACGAATTGCGCGGAGGGCGGCACGGCCGTACACGCTGGCGTGGACGCGGACAGGAGTGGGGTGCTCGAGTCTGGCGAAGAGACCACCACCACGTATGTCTGCGATGGCTCGTCGAGTGATCTCACAGGCGTGGTCGAGGGCAACGTGACGATTTACAACGCCGCTGATGTGCAGCGCTACGCCGCGGTCTCGGAGATCACCGGCGATCTGGAGATCATCGTGCCCGGCCTGAGCGCCGTCGCTTTGCCCGTCTTGCAACGCATCGGCGGGCGCCTGTTGGTGGCGGAGAGCGACGAACTCACGACCCTCAGCATGCCTGCCCTCCACACCGTGAGTGGAACCTTCCATATTCGCTGGAACCTGTCCCTCGATGCCCTCGACTTCTCGGTGTTGAACCTCATCGGTGATGGGAGCAACGCGGGCACCCTCGAGGTGATCAACAACGAAGCGCTGCGCCAGTGCCTGGTGGACGAGATTTTCAACGCATTGGGAACCCCGGCGCCCACCACGACCTTCGTCGGAAACAACGGCGTGGGGACCTGCGCATAGGCTGCCCTGGCCCCCTGTGCTAGGGCGTGCCCTCCCTCAACAAAGCGGGAATCTCAGCTTCTAGGCCATTGCACGCTCGCGCACCTAGCCGTCGCGAAATCGTCCCGGTCCCGTCATTCCCTCGCACGTGGGAATCGAGTCATTCTGGAGGCATATAGCGCAAAGTTCCCAGAAGCCTGCTTACTCCTCAGCAGCAGGTTCAGTGGTCTCTTTGTCTGTTTCCGGCTTGACTTCCACGGCCGGGTCGAGCTTGGCCGAGAGCTGGGAAAGAAAACCGGCAGAGGT
>JAFCZD010000762.1 GCA_019314525.1 Deltaproteobacteria bacterium | reverse complement strand
TCCGACAACGACCTTCTACGGAGATTGCCATGAGCAAGAAGAAGATCCTGATCACCATGGTTGGGTTAGGAGCGGTGGGTTTGGCTTTTCCTGTCATCAACCTGCTGGTGGGCGCGCCCACCAACACCACCTTGAGCCGTAAAGCCAAGGCCCACCCGGAGCTGGCCCCCGTGGTGCACATGCTCGAGAGTAAATGCGCCAACTGCCACACCGCTGAGCCCAAGCTGCCCTTCTATGCCTCACTGCCGCTAGTCAAGGGCATCGTGCAGGCAGATATCACCAAGGGGCGGCGTTATTTCGACATGGTGGAGGATCTCCTGCCCGAAAAGAGCGGGGCCCCCGCTGAGGTGGCCTTGGCCAAGATCGAGCGAGAGATCAACGAGGGCGCCATGCCCCCAGGCAAATATATCGCCTTGCATTGGGACGCTCGCGTGGGCGCGTCGGACAAGGACGCGTTGCTGGGGTGGGTGAAGCAGATGCGGGTCAAGCACTACGCGCCCAAGGCTTTGCCCCAGCCTTTGCGGGAGGCCGCCGTGCATCCCTTGCCGCGCTCGGTGAAAGTGAACACAGCCAAGGCTGAGCTCGGCCGTCAGCTTTACAACGACAAGCGCCTCTCCGAAGACGACACCCTCTCCTGCGCGTCATGCCATGACTTGGCCAAGGGGGGCACCGATCAGGTCGTGGTCTCTACAGGCATCAGGGGGCAGAAGGGCGGCATCAACTCCCCGACCACCTTCAACTCTGGGTTTCAGTTCAAGCAGTTCTGGGATGGTCGCGCCGCGACGCTGCAAGACCAGGCCGCGGGCCCACCCCTCAACCCCGTGGAGATGGGCAGCAGTTGGCCCAAGATTATCACAAAGCTCAAGGCTGACGCTGTCTTCAGTGAGGCGTTCACCAAGGTTTATGTCGAGGGCTTTACCGACAAGACCATCACCGATGCTATCGCCGAGTTCGAGCGCACCTTGCTCACCCCCGACTCACCCTTCGACCAACACCTGCGCGGCAAAAAGGATGCGCTCAACGCACAGCAGCAGCAGGGCTGGGCGCTCTTCCAGAGCAAGGGATGCCAGACATGTCATGTGGGCAAGCTGCTCGGGGGCCAGTCCTTCGAGGAGATGGGTCGCACCGCAGACTACTTCGCCCAACGCGGAAAAAAGGTCACCGCCGACGATGCAGGTCGCTACAACGTCACCAAGAAGGCCCGCGACAAACATCGCTTCAAGGTGCCCACTTTGCGCAATGTGGCGTTGACCTTCCCCTATTTTCACGATGGCTTCGCCACCACCTTGGACGCCGCAGTGAAGATCATGGCGAAGGTGCAGTCAGACCTCGACCTCACAGACGCCGAGGTCAAGAGCCTCGTGGCCTTCTTGGGCAGCCTCAATGGGGTTTATCAGGGCAAGCAGCTCTGATCGCTCTCTGATAAGTCCAAAAGCGACACTCGTCGCGCTTTACCCAACCGATAGAGGCTGCACGTCAAAACTCCGCTATGGCGTGGGTACCGTCGGCTTAGCGGTTTTCGCCGGTGTTGGCGTTGTTGTAGGCTGCGCGATACAAACGGGTACTCTCCAACCAGCCTCAAGACGGCACTGCATGCCCCCTAGGCAGGTATTAGGTCGGTCTAAATCGCAGCGCCTGGAACAAGTCCGGCGAGTTGAATGAGCTTTTGCGACACAATGTGAAGACTGGCAGTCGCTGTTGACATGACACAATTGCCCAAAGCTGCGGCCACTCAAATAGACTTTCGCTTTGACAGAGGTGCAATTGCGCGCCACGAGCACGAAATGCTCAAAGGTCACGTCTACCTGCACCTCGCCGAGGTGAACTGAACGCCCCGCTCTGTTGGCCTTCTGCCGCGCTTTTTCCATTGCAGCGGCTGTTTGGTTTTCCATCGCGCCAAGCGGTATAATCCCAAAGAGACTCCACAGGCACTTTTTCGCTTCGACGGTCTTTGCCGAAACATATCGCGCCTGGTGGTAGCCATCGGATGGCGCGACTGCCGCTCCCATGTGAATGCAACTACAGAGCGGAAGGAATAGTAATAGAGTGCACATTCGATATGTCAAAGATCCTCCTAGGCAATAATGGCGCGATTACATAGCGCAGCCCTCGACCAGCATGCTCCGTGCCAAATTCTAGGAGATATGATTTCAGCGACCTGTGAACAGCTGACAGTGAATCAAAGGGATCGCCTGTCTCGATTTTGATACAAGAGCCTCCGAGAAACTTGTGTGCACTGGGAGATGGGAGTGGTTGCAGGTTGCCGAATGAGTGTTTTTCAACCATCCAGTCGGATTTTCAAGACAAAGTCGTAAGCGCCTGTCTTTTTCGTGCCCCCCCAGCGCAATCCAGGTAAGCTGAATGCATGTTCAGTATCCCTCGGTGACGCCATGCACTATGCCGAACTCCATTGTCGGACAAACTTCTCCTTTCTTTCGGGGGCATCGCACCCCAAGGAGCTCGTCGCCCATGCCGCCAAGCTTGGCCTGAGCGCGCTGGCGATCACCGATCTCTCCGGGCTCTACGGCATCGTGCGGGCATGGGAGGCGCGGCGAAAAATTGTCTCGTCATTCCCGCGAACGCGGGAATCGAGCCTTTCGGACGGAGGCATAGCTCCGCGCTTGCTCTTTGGCAGTGAACTCGAACTCGATCCTATCCCTGACGAGCGCAACGCGCGGCAGCCCAGCGATGCGCTGGTGGTGATCGCTCGCCATCGCGCAGGGTACGCGCGCCTTTCAGCGCTGATCAGCCGTGGTCGACGTCGCGTGGCCAAAGGGGAGTTCTCCCTCGCCCAAGCCGAGGTGCGCCGAATCGGTGGCGAGCACCTCTTGGTTTTGGCCGGCGGACCGCGCAGCCGCTTGCTGCGG
>JAFCZD010000761.1 GCA_019314525.1 Deltaproteobacteria bacterium | reverse complement strand
TGTTGCGCTACAATGGCGTGAGCTATACCAAGGTGGACCTTGGCACAGAGGATAACCTCTTTGCGATCTGGGGCAGCGGACCCAACGATATCTTCGTCGTGGGCACCCGCGTGTTGCACTACGATGGGGCGCGCTGGTCGGATGTGGGCGTCGAGGTGGAAGAGGACACGCGCTTTTCCGCTGTCTGGGGCCGTAGCCCCTCAGAGGTCTATGTCGCTTCGACAGGGGGGCATGTTTTGCGTTATGACGGCGTGAGCTGGTCTCCCTTGGAGACCGGTTTTTCTGGCGCCATCTATGAACTGCATGGCACCACCAACACCAGGCTGCGTTTGGTGGGCCAGGGGGGAGCGATCCTCTCGTTGGGGCCGCTCTAACTCTGTTTACTCATTGACGGTGATGTTGCGTTCGCGGCAGTCGTTGTCGACGTTGGTGTCACCCTCTACTTCCACACAGCAGCGGAGCACCCAGAGCCCAGGCTCGGTGTTGGAGTCCACCCTAAAAACCAACACACCGCGGGTCTCACCAGGGCCGATGTTCATGCCTCCACTCGCCGACCCATTGGCGCCCGGTGGGTGGATGTAGCTGCAGAGATAGGTCCCCACAGCGTAGATCGACCCGAGGTTGATGAATGTTGCCCCATAGCTGTCTTCGCTGCCCACGCTGGTGATATCGGGGCCTGACATGGAGAGCACGGCAAAGTCTGGGGCTTGAGTGAGTTGGGCTGTGTCGCCGTGATGGGCTTCTTGCTGTGTGTCTGTCAATTCCGTTTGATCATTCATCAAGACGTCGGCGGTGGAATCCAAATCTCGCTCCACCCCGTTTCCAGCGTCGAAGCCAGCGCGCGTGCATCCTTGCTGAGCAATGAGCAAGGGGGCGATGATCAGCACCCTGGCTCGTGTCTTCCAAACGCCCATGGTATTGTGAGCATAACAGCAGAAAGCGAGTCAGTCGATTGAGTCCACGTGGTTGGAAGGGGCTAGCCTTGAGTACTGTGCTGTTGGGGGCTTGCAGCCAAAGCAGCCCCACGACCGTTGATCTTTCCCTGCTCGATGGCAGCCAGGTTGATGCAGGCATCGTCGATGCACAGGTAGACGCGCAGGTTTCTGACATCCTCCCAGACGCTGGAGTCGAGCCCATTAGCTTCACGTCAGACGCGATCTGCAACGCTTCTGGATGGTGCTGGGAACACCCTCAGCCCCAGGGAAACACGCTGCTCGACTTCTGGGAGGGCCCCAATGGTTCGCTCTTCGCGGTGGGGGTGGGCGGCACGGTGTTGCGCTACAAGGGCTTGGGCTGGTCTAGGCTCGAGACAGGAAGTAAGGCGAGGTTGCATGGAGTCTGGGGCTCCTCCCCGAGTGATGTGTTCGTGGTGGGGGGGGATTATTATGCAGCTAAAGATCGAGCCACAGTGCTGCGCTATGATGGCACCCGCTGGGAGAAGATGAGCACAGCCAGTGATGCTGCGCTTTTCGATGTTTGGGGCAGCAGCAGCGACGATATTTGGGCTGTGGGGTCCGAGATTCTGCACTACGATGGTGTGGCCTGGCGCAGCGAGAGCGACGGCCCCTCCTTGTTGAGAGGGGTCTGGGGCAGCAGCACCGATGATGTCTTCGCTGTGGGCGCGATGGGGGCGATTTGGCACTACGATGGTGTGAGCTGGCAGGCCATGGAGTCACCCGTGAAGGTGAACCTGCAAGCCATTTGGGGTAGCGGCAGTGATGATGTCTTCGCCGTGGGACAACTGGGCACCATTGTGCACTATGATGGCAGCCGCTGGTCCCATCAGGAGTCTCATGTGGCGCAATCCCTCGTCGCCATCGGTGGGCGCTCGTCGAGCCAAGTCGCCGCTATAGGTGAGGATGGTGTCTTTGTCATCTATGACGGTGCGCGTTGGGCCCGCGCCCCTCGACTCCCGGAAGAGGGCACCATAAGAAGCTATGCGCTGTGCATGCGCGAGGGCGGGGATGTGGTGGCCTCCCAGAACCACCGGTTGGCTCATTTCGACGGCGACGGGTGGCGAGTGGCGGAAGGGGGCTTTCGCTATCTGGTCGATGTTTGGGGCAGCTCGCCTGATGATGTCTACGCGGTGGCTGGGTACTCGACCACGAGCCAGGCCTTGATGCTGCACTACGATGGCAGCACCTGGCAGGAGATGTTGTGGGCGGACAGCCCCGACTTCGTGGCGATCTGGGGGCTGAGCGCAAAGAGCATTTTTGCGTTGACCTCATCGACGGTGGAGATCTACGACGGCAGCACTTGGCGCAGCGAGGACCTTCCCATTCAGGGCGCCCACGATATTTGGGGCAGCAGCGCCTCCGATCTCTTCGTCGTGGGAAGCGCCGGTGCTATCACGCACTACGATGGAACCGTCTGGGTCTCCATGACATCACCTACAACGCGAAGCCTCGAGGCGGTCTGGGGCAGCAGTCCTACCGACGTCTGGGCGGTGGGGGCAGGAGGAGTCATCCTGCACTATGATGGCAGCGCATGGCTTCTGGACCCAGCTCTAGGCGGGACGAGGACGCATGAGGCGGTGTGGACAAGCGGCCCTGATGATGTATGGGTCGCAGGATACGAGCGCATCTTGCACTACGACGGTTCAACCTGGAGCGAAACCCTCATCCCAAACGTAGACACCATTGAGGCGATCTGGGGCCGCTCACCCAATGATGTCTACGCGTTGAGCCAGAATGGCAACGCCATACACTACGACGGAAGCTCCTGGGTCGTCGAACCCACACTCGCAGGGAGCGACCTCTATGGGCTCTGGGGTGAGAGCGACGGAGACTTGATCGCCGTTGGCGGCAACGAATCGATCATGCGGCGGTCACGCTGACTCGCTTTGAGTTGACTCAGCAATCACATCGAT